>JBBAQJ010000005.1:0-63329 GCA_040400365.1 Polynucleobacter sp.
TGTGATTTTGTCTTTTCAGTCAGCCATTGGTATGGAAAAGTTTGGAGCCATTACCTTTGTCGGCCCGCTCGTTTCCCTAGGGATCTTTCGGGAGTTGGGGCCCCTCATTACTGCCATCCTATTAGCAGGACGATCGTCTGCCGCATTTGCAGCTGAAATCGGTACCATGACTGTTAATAGTGAAGTGGATGCCTTAGTAACCGCTGGATTAAACCCCATTCGTTTTCTGGTTCTGCCCCGAGTCTTGGCTGGCTTAGTTGTGGCACCCATCCTGACCATTTATGCTGACCTGGTCAGTGTCTTTTCATCCTCGCTCACGATGCTGATCTATGGCGTACCGTTAGTGAACTTCTATGAGGGCGTCTTAAATACCGTGGTACTTGAGGATATTTTTTCTGGATTAACGAAAGCCACCTTATTTGGCGTCGTGGTTGCGAGTGTGGGTTGTTTGCGGGGTATGCAAACGGGCACTGGAGCAGCAGCAGTGGGTATCTCGACCACCCGAGCGGTAGTTAGTAGCATTGTGATGATTACAGTGGTGGATGGTATTTTTGCCTATGTCTCGTATCGAACAGGTTTCTAATGAATCCAATTGAGGTCAAAAATCTAACCGTTGGTTATGGCAGTAAGGTGCTGTTACAAAACCTCAATTTCTCGGTAGCCAATGGTGAGATATTTATTATTCTTGGTGGATCTGGTTGTGGCAAATCGAGCTTACTTAAAAATCTCTTCGGACTCTATCAACCCCTTTCCGGCGATGTCTGGATTGAGGGCATGAACATTACCCAGGCGATTGGTCAGGAACGCCAAGACATCATGACGCATTTTGGGGTGATGTATCAGCAGGGTGCATTATTTGGTTCGATGACCCTTCTTGAAAACGTTCGACTCTTTATGGAGGAGTACACCGAACTAAGCGATGATGAGATGGATCTGTTAGCGCGTTGCAAACTGGATCTAGTGGGCTTGCTACCGTATGCTAACTACATGCCAAGTGAGATTAGCGGAGGGATGCAAAAGCGTGCAGCGATCGCGCGCGCGATGGCCTTAGACCCGAAGATTTTGTTTCTGGACGAGCCTTCTGCTGGCCTTGATCCGATTACGTCGGCGGATTTAGATCGGACCATCCTCGATTTAGCAAAAAATTTGGGCATCACGTTTGTGATTGTGTCACACGAATTAGCTAGTATTTATGCAATTGCTGATCGGGTAATTATGCTAGATAAAGATACAAAAAGTATTATTGCGCAGGGCGATCCTCGGGTCTTACGAGATACCAGTACCGATCCCAAAGTGCATCAATTTTTTAATCGCGTTATGTCGAAGGAAGCAGCATGAGTCAATCAAATCCAAATTATTTTCGCTTGGGATTATTTGTGTTTGCGGGCTTTGCTGCCATTCTTGCGTTGATTCTGGTGTTTGGAACTGGCCAACTCTTTAAGAAAACAACGATGGCAGAGACGTATATTGAGCAATCGATTACGGGATTAGATGTCGGCGCCCCAGTGCGCTTTCGTGGAGTCAAAATAGGGCAGGTGACGTTCATTGGGCTATCTGGAAGCTTGTATGAGACCAATGAACCCTTTCCTGAGCGCAAAGAATATGTCGTGGTTCGAATGCAAATTGATGGCGATGAGGATGAATTATTGGGGCCCGATAAAAAATTACCCAAAGACTTGCGCGCTCGTGTGAAAAGCCAGGGGATCACCGGTGTGAATTACGTCGAACTTGACTACGTACGCGATATGAACAATTACAAGGCCCTGCCCTATGACTGGAAGCCAGAGTATTTGGTGATTGATTCCTTACCCAGCCAGACTGACATATTCTTCTCGGGGATTCGTAAGGTATTGGATAACTTGGGCGAGATGAACTTAGCAGAAACCCAGAAGAAATTTGATGTGCTGCTAACCAATCTCAACACCATCATTGGTGGTGATGGTAAAGACAATGCCGGCATTGCTAAATCGGTAGAGCGCTTGAATATATTGCTTGGCAGAATCGATGAAGTTGCTAATAAGACAGAGCTGGAGCTCTTAATGCGCGAAGTGATTGCGACCACAGTGATTCTTCGTCAAACCTTATCGAGCATGCAAGGCGACACCATTACTTCGATCGATAATCTCAAGCAAATTACCGATCAGTTGAATGATTTTGCCAAAGTGGCTAGTCGTTATCCGAGCAGCATGGTTTGGGGAGAACCCCCACCACGCATTACCTTGCCCCAAACTGGAGTTCCAAAATGAGCATTGCATTGCGTCGTATTACTCGAGTCTTGGTGCTGTTGACCAGTATTTCCATCTTGGCGGCCTGTGCCCCCACCCGACCTAATCATGAAACCAGCACTTGGCTGATTGATCCAAAACGAACCGGGGAGCCCCGTAAACCCAATACCGATTTTTGGTTAAAGGTGGGGCCGGCATCGGTCAATGGACCATTTGATGGCAAATCGATGGTGTATCGCTTGGCCGATCAGCGCTATGAGAAGGATTTTTATAACGGGTATATTTCCAGTCCGGCTGAGATGGTGGGTAGTGCGACTCGTCAATGGATTAGCGATGCCAATATCTTTAAGGCGGCCGTTAATCAAAGCAATACTTTCTTCCCGTATTACACCCTGCAGATCAATGTCACCGAGTTTTATGGGGATTATCGAAGCCAGCCCGAAGCTGTGGTTAGCATCCATTTTTATCTAACCATTTTATCAACCGGTACTCAAAATCCGATCTTGATGAATAGCCGTTACACACAGCGCGTGCCTTTAAAGGATAATCGTCCAGGTACGCTAGCCAATGGTTTGCAGCAAGCGTTCGCCACCATCTTGCAGCGGTTTGAAACCGATTTGGATGCTGGTACAAAGAACCTGCCAAAACCATTGACTCAGACGAAGTCAGTCAATAAATAAAACAATGGATAAGGGGATACACGATGGATTTAGGAATTAAGGGAAAGACCGCGTTAGTGCTGGCATCGAGCCGTGGCTTGGGACAAGCAATGGCATACGCGCTGGCGCGCGAAGGTGCACAAATTGCAGTAACCGGCCGCAATGCCGAGGGTCTCGCACAAACGGTCAAGATGATTGAATCGGTTGGCGGTAAGGCACTCGCCTTAAATTGGGATCTCGCCGATCTCAATGCGATTAATGGTCATGTTCAAGCAGTCGAGAGCCAACTGGGCCCAATCGATATCTTGATCAATAACACCGGTGGGCCACCACCAACCACGGCAAGCGGTCAAGATCCTCAGTTGTGGCAAAAAAGCTTTCAGGAGATGGTGCTCTCCCTCATGAAAATTACCGATCGGGTCTTGCCAGGGATGCGTGAGCGTCGTTGGGGCCGGATTATTACCAGCACCACTTCTGGGGCAATTGTGCCGATTCGTAATTTAGCGATTTCCAATACGCTCAGAGCTGCATTGCTTGGGTGGTCTAAAACCTTGGCTGCGGAGGTAGCAGCCGATGGAGTGACTGTGAATGTCATCATGCCGGGTCGCGTAGCCACCGATCGCTTGCGCCAACTCGATGAAGCGCGTGCTAAGCGTGAGAATATTACGTACGATGCCGTCGTAAGTGCTAGCCTCAAGACGATCCCTGCGGGTCGTTATGGGGACCCAAAGGAGTATGGCGATACTGCTGCATTCTTGGCGAGTCAAAATGCCTCTTACATCACGGGATCGGTGATTCGGGTGGATGGCGGTCAAGTACCTAGCATTTAATACCGATGCAGATGCTCTTTAAGGAGCTGCGCGCAAAGGAGCTCTTTTGGCTCTTTGTGGCCCTTGTGCTCTCCGTGGCGGCACTCTCAAGCGTTAGCTTTTTGGCTGATCGGCTCCAGCGCAGCTTTGAAATCGATGGCCGCACACTACTGGCCTCTGATGTATTAATTGCTGCAGATCAGCCGATTGCGCCTGCGTTGATCGAGGAAGCGAGGGCCAAGAAACTAAACATTGCCCAGACGGTGGTATTCCCCAGCATGGTGAGCTATGGTGGGGAAAGTAAGTTAAGTTCATTAAAGGCGGTGAGCGCTCTCTATCCTCTCAGAGGGCAATTGCAAATTAGTCGTCAAGTGATTGACGGCAGGGTCGATGAACGATCGATGGAAGAGGTCACCGGGATGCCTCCTAAAAATACGGTTTGGGTCGACCCGGCGGTATTGATCTCTCTGCGAGCAAAGTTAGGTGATTCACTAAATATTGGCGATCGTCAATTTCGGATTGATGCCGTGATTGTGCGAGAACTTGATCGTGGCGCAGCCTTTATGAACTTTGCACCCCGAGCGATGATCAGCATCGATGATTTGGCAAGCACTGGACTCATTGGATTTGGGAGTCGCGTTACCTATCGCTTGCTGGTGTCTGGAACGGATCGCCAAATTCGGGACTATCAAGATTGGGCTCTCAATTACATTGAACAACAAAAACTGCGTGGCATTCGGATGGAGTCCTTGGAGAATGCACAGCCCGTCATGCGCAAGACCTTGGAGCGAGCAGAGCGCTTTCTATCACTCGTGGCCTTAATGACAGCGCTGATTTGCGCCTTAGCGATCGCGCTTGCAGCCAGGCGTTATGTTCTCAAGCAAGCCGATAGTTGCGCGGTTTGGAAATGCTTTGGCGCAAGTCAGGGGCAGATCCTTCGCAAACAAATTTATATCCTGACTGTGATCGGCGTGGTGGCCACCATTCTTGGGGGGCTGATCGGTTGGTTTGCTCAAGAGGCGCTAATGCAGCTATTGGGTGGTCTGATCCAGACTCGTCTACCATTACCCTCGGTTTGGCCGGTTGTTTGGAGTATTGCATTTGCTCTGTTGCTCCTTTTTGGTTTTGCTGGGCCACCAATCTTGACCTTAAGTCAGATCTCCCCATTGCGTCTAGTGCGCCGAGAGTTTGGCAAGGTGCCGTTAGCCGCCAAATCGATTGCGCTGTTTGGGTTCCTCAGTTGCCTAGCTTTGGTGTTTTGGGCAACGCGTGACCTAAAGTTACTCGTTTGGGCGACCGGTTCATTTGGAATTGGTGCTTTACTCTTTGCCGGGCTTGCTTGGCTTGGCTTGTGGGGTCTCGAGCGCTTTAGTCAATCACGCTACCTAGCGAGGATCGGTTTTGTGACCCGCTTTGCAATTAGTACGCAATCGCGCCGCGCTGCCTTTGCGATGATTCAGGTGAGTTCTTTGGCATTAGCCATCATGGCACTCCTACTGATCTTTTTATTACGCCAAGACCTATTACAAAGTTGGCAAGCCAATGTACCCGATAACGCTCCAAATCGGTTTTTGATCAACATTCAAAATGATCAAAAGGCAGACGTGCAGCGCATGTTAATTGCCGGCGGTATTACCGAAGCGCAGCTTTATCCAATGGTTCGGGGTCGACTCACACATATTAATGAGCGTGAGGTTATGCCCGATAACTACCAAACCGATAATGCACGCCGTCTAGTCGATCGTGAATTTAATCTCTCGTATACCAAGCAATTACCCAGTGACAATCAATTGGTTGCTGGTCAATGGTTTGGCAGTTCGGCAACTCCACAAATCTCGATTGAGAGTGGTATAGCGAAGACGCTCAATCTTCGTATGGGTGATCAAATGAGTTTTGATATCGCTGGTCAAAAAATTACTGCTCCCATTACCTCGATGCGCAAGCTCGATTGGGGTTCTATGCAGGTTAATTTCTTTGTGATCTTTCCGCCTGCGACCTTGGATGATTTCCCTAAATCTTGGATTACCTCGTATCACCAGCCCAAAGAACGTGAGAACTTGGATCTCAAGTTAGCCCAGACCTATCCCAATTTGACGATTGTTGATATTGAGAACTCGATTCGTCAAATTCAGGAGGTCTTGAATCGTTTGGCGAGTGCCTTGGGCCTGTTATTAGTATTTACCTTGTGCGCTGCCATTTTGGTGCTCTTTGCTGCGATTGGTTCCACACAAGACGATCGTTTTCGGGATGCGGCTCTGCTCAAGGCAGTGGGGGCATCAAAACGAACCTTGGCTCAGCTCGTGGTGATTGAGCTCACTACCATTGGATTTCTATCGGGTCTATTGGGCGGCTTGGCAGCGAGTGCGACCACGTGGGCCTTGGGTCGCTACCTACTGGAAATCGAGTTCTATTCGTTTGGAACAGCGATTGGACTTGGTATTGTTCTGGGGGTGTGCGTCAGTTTGCTGGCGGGTTTTCGCTTGCAGCAAAAGATCCAGACCGCGAGCACGATGGAATGCCTACGCGAGGTCTAGTCAGCCTTTGGAGCGGGAGACGTAGAGGCCTTTGATTTGGGTGGCAACTGAACTAATTTAGTTTGTGCCATGCGATCCGGTACACCTTGACGATGTTTGCGGTCCAAATACATACTGAAAGGCCAAAGGAAAAGAGAAACCGTAAACAGTAGCCCAATGATTTGCCAGCCTCTTAGCGGATAGACGGCATGAACGATTAGGCAGGGGACAATCCACAGTGAGCCATAGACATAACGCCAAATGGCTTGATTTTTGGCTAGCAGCCCACCATCCTCAGCCACGATTTGCATGCGCCAGGTTTGCATGGCCAAAGTTTGTCCATTACGTCGCCAGTACCAGACAAAGTAAAACCCTAGCACACCATATAGGTAAAAAAAACTAAGCCAACTGGGAATGGCAATACCAAATAGAACCCCAATTAATAAATTGGGAACCATGAAGGTCAATGCAAGTACCCCAACGAGAAGCAGTTGTTCATAAAGATTACAAAATACACGCCGCCAAAATCGGGGGGTTGGTAAGGCGTTGATCTCTGTGGGGTTCATCCCCAGAGTTTATTTGATTGTTGAGTTTGGTGCGGGCCCAGAAGATGGGTTGATGACTGCTCGTGGTTGAATTGCGGGTGCTGTAACTGCACCCGCCTTTCTTTTATTGAGCTCTTGCTGAGCGAGCTTTTGTTTTTCTTCTTCAGAAAGTTGTTGATAGGCTTCCCAGGCAGCCACTTTTTGCTCCACTGGAATTTGCAAACTCGATAGATAGTTATCGCGTGCAATGCGCCGATCTTTTTGGGGAAGCTTTGCCCAATCGGCCATTCGTCCCTGAAGACGCTCTTGCTCGGGCGCGGTCATATACGGGTAGCGATTAGCAACCCGCAACCATTTTGTTTTGCGGTCATTGCTCAAGGTTTGCCAATCATTCTCCAATGGTGCGAGTACGGTTTGCTGCAGAGGGTTTAATTGATTCCAAGCGAGCTTATCAACCTTTTTACTAGTAGCCTTAGCGGGTGCGCTTGGTTCAGAATTCTGTGCATAAGCCCCAAAGGTCGACAGTGCGACGAAAAGTGCGAGAAGGGCTGGTGCCAGAAGTCGGACTTGCATTACTAAATTTTTTCGTCGTCGGACTTTTGCTCATCCGTCTCTGGTTTGGCGACGGTCTTCATTTTTAAGAATGCCATAAAGCCGTTATCAACAAATGCATCGGGCGGAATATCATCGGTGAGTAGGGCAATATCCACATTCGCGATGTCATTGATGCGCAAGTCTTCTTGCCATTCGGTGATGGCAATTAAGCCAAGGACTACGATAGTGACAGGGACCAGCCAACCAGTAAATGACCAAATGGGTTTATTCCAAGATGAACCCCAAAAGCTGCGATGGGTCGTTTGCAGTTGTGCAACAAAGACGGGTTCCGTCTTAGTGTGACTAATGGCAGTGGCGCGCGCATCTCGTAGGCGCAATTGGACATCACTGCTGAGATTCTCAGATTGAGCACTTAATAAACGGGTTACCCGTTCCCCAAACTCTTGCTCGACTAGATCCAAATTTTGTTGATTGGCATTCATCATCACAACACAATTCCTCTGGCCTTCAAAGCAGCTGCCAAAGTGTGGGCGGCTCGGGAGCAATGGGTTTTAACGCTTCCCTCGCTGCATCCCATGGCAAGGGCCGTCTCAGAAGTACTTAGTTCATCCCAGTAACGCATGAGGAAGGCCTCTCGTTGACGATTTGGCAATTTTGATATTTCTGCCTCTAGGATAGCCAATAACTCTTGATTGGCTAATGTTGCACTAGCATCCTGGGGTATTGGGCCGCCATCCCGTATTTCGATAAGTTCCAAGGGATCAAAGTCTTCCTCACCATCATTACCAGCCCCCAAAGCCGAGAAGGGGGTCTCATAGGTCGAACGGACCTTTTGACGTCGAAACCAGTCATGAATCCGATTTTGCAGAATTCGGGTAAAAATCAGCGGCAGTTCTGCGGCTGGCCGATCGCCGTATTTTTGGGCCAAGCTGATCATGGCGTCTTGCACCACATCGAGGGCGGCTGCCTCATCCCGAACCGCATAGACGGCCTGTTTGAAGGCTTTTTTCTCAACAGCAGCGAGAAATTGGTCGAGTTCTTGGGCGGATGCCATGTGAGTTACTGCGAATAAATGAGCGTTGTTTATGTGGTTTCGTTGCTAAGATTGAACCCAAAATATGGCCTGAATTCGCTCATTCTAGGCGATTGCTTTACAATGGAGGGCTTACCGCAAAGAGACCATCCAAGAAGTGGCAGTCTTTTTTCTTTGCGGCAGTGCCGTTCGAACCCGGACCATAAGTAAGGGACAGAGCAGCCTAAACAATTTTTTGCCGAAAATTGCAAAGGAAAATGACAATGAATACGAGTAATGCTGAATTTTTAGCCACCAAAGGTGGTCAGGCCGCAACCGGTCTTCAATCCGAATCCGCCCCAAGTTCCACAAAACAATCTGCCCCTGAAATGATTGGTGCCGAGATGTTGGTACATGCCTTGCACGCCGAGGGAGTGGAATACGTATGGGGCTATCCCGGCGGCGCGGTTCTCTTTATTTACGACGAGATCTTCAAACAAGATAAGTTCGAACACATTTTGGTTCGTCACGAACAGGCCGCGGTTCATGCAGCCGATGGCTATGCGCGCGCCACTGGTAAGGTCGGTGTGGCATTAGTCACCTCTGGTCCTGGAGTAACGAACGCTGTAACTGGAATTGCAACCGCTTATACCGATTCCATTCCGATGGTCATCATTACCGGTAACGTGCCAACCTACGCTATTGGTGAAGACGCTTTCCAAGAGGCCGATACCGTGGGCATCACGCGACCCATTGTTAAACATAATTTCTTGGTCAAGGACATTAACGACCTTGCCGTCACTCTTAAAAAAGCATTTCATATTGCACGCACTGGTCGTCCTGGCCCAGTGTTGGTGGATATTCCAAAGGACATTTCGGCAACTAAGGCGCCCTTTGTTTACCCCGATAGTTTGAGCATGCGCTCCTACAACCCGGTGATCAAGGGTCACAGTGGGCAAATTCGTAAAGCCGTCTCCTTATTGCAAGAGGCTGAGCGCCCCTATATTTACACGGGTGGCGGCATCATCATGGCGGAAGCCGCCAAAGAGCTCAAAGAGTTTGCCGAGCTCTTGGGTTATCCCGTAACCAATACGCTGATGGGCTTAGGTGGATTCCCAGGTACGCATGAGCAGTTTGTGGGCATGCTCGGAATGCATGGCACCTATGAAGCCAATATGGCGATGCAGCACTGCGATGTGTTGATTGCGATCGGCGCCCGATTTGATGATCGTGTGATTGGTAACCCGGCACACTTTGCAAGCCATCCGCGCAAGATTGTTCATATTGATATTGACCCCTCAGTGATTTCAAAGCGAGTCAAGGTAGACGTACCAATTGTGGGCGATCTTAAAGAGATTTTGGTAGATATGAGCGCGCAACTAAGAGCAGCACCGGCGCGCAAGAATCAAGCGAAGGTCAAGGCATGGTGGAACCAGATTAATGAGTGGAAGAAGCGCGATTGCTTGAAATACGATCGTGACTCACAAATCGTGAAGCCTCAGTATGTGGTTGAGAAGCTTTGGGAGCTAACCAAGGGCGATGCATTTGTGTGTTCAGACGTTGGCCAACATCAGATGTGGGCAGCCCAGTTCTATAAGTTCAATGAACCGCGTCGCTGGATTAACTCAGGTGGTTTGGGCACGATGGGCGTTGGTTTGCCTTATGCCATGGGTATCAAAAAAGCATTCCCAGATCAGGAGGTCGTCACCATCACCGGTGAGGGCTCGATCCAGATGTGTATTCAGGAGCTTTCAACGCTCACTCAGTACAACACACCGATCAAGATCGTTTCCTTAAATAACCGGTACTTAGGTATGGTGCGTCAATGGCAAGAGTTGACTTACAGCAAACGCTATTCCAGCTCGTACATGGATTCGCTTCCCGATTTTGTGAAGTTGGCTGAAGCCTATGGCCATGTGGGGATGCGTATTGAGACCAAGGCCGATGTAGAGCCAGCGCTGAAGGAGGCTCTTAAATTAAAGGATCGCACTGTATTTATGGATTTCCAGATTGATCCACAGGAAAACGTTTGGCCAATGGTGCAAGCGGGTAAAGGCATTAGTGAGATGCTGCTTGGAAGTGAGGATCTCTAATGCGTCACATTATTTCTGTTTTGCTCGAGAACGAGCCAGGAGCGCTCTCGCGCGTCGTTGGTTTGTTCTCAGCGCGCGGTTACAACATTGAGACTCTAAGCGTTGCACCGACCGAAGACCCATCGTTATCGCGCATGACCTTGGTGACCATTGGCTCCGACGATGTGATTGAGCAAATCACTAAGCACCTCAACCGTTTGGTCGAGGTGGTGAAGGTCTTTGATTTAACCGAAGGACCTCATATCGAACGCGAGCTCATGATGATTAAGGTGAGGGCGGTTGGCAAGGAGCGTGAAGAGTTAAAGCGCACCACGGATATATTCCGAGGCCGCATTATTGATGTGACCGATAAAAGTTACACGATCGAGCTAACAGGTGTGAGTAGTAAGTTAGATGCATTTATTAGCGCAATTGATCGCGCATCGATTCTGGAAACTGTCCGCTCTGGTGGTTCAGGAATTGGGCGTGGAGAGCGCATTCTCAAAGTTTAGTTTTAATCACTCTTTATTTAATTTAAGGAAATCGTATGAAAGTTTTTTATGACAAGGACGCCGATCTGTCCCTGATCAAAGGTAAAAAAGTAACCATCATTGGTTATGGCTCGCAAGGCCATGCCCATGCCCAAAATTTGAATGACTCTGGCGTGAAGGTCACCGTCGGTTTACGTAAAGATGGTGCCTCATGGAAAAAAGCAGCCAATGCTGGTTTGCAAGTCAAAGAAGTTGCCGAGGCAGTGAAGGACGCAGACGTGGTCATGATGCTGTTGCCTGATGAGCAAATTGCCGACGTTTATAAAAACGAAGTACATGCCAATATCAAACAAGGTGCTGCTTTAGCATTTGCCCATGGCTTTAATGTGCATTATGGCCAAGTGATTCCTCGTGCGGATTTGGACGTCATCATGATTGCTCCCAAGGCACCTGGTCATACTGTGCGCAGCACATATACCCAAGGTGGTGGCGTACCCCATTTGATTGCGGTTTATCAAGACAAGTCGGGCTCTGCACGTGATTTAGCCCTTTCGTACGCAACCGCCAATGGTGGTGGTCGTGCAGGCGTGATTGAGACCAATTTCCGTGAAGAGACCGAAACCGATTTGTTTGGTGAGCAAGCCGTGCTGTGCGGCGGTACTGTCGAGCTAATCAAAGCTGGATATGAGACCTTGGTTGAGGCTGGTTATGCCCCTGAGATGGCTTATTTTGAGTGCTTACACGAGTTAAAGTTAATCGTGGATCTTATTTATGAAGGTGGTATCGCCAACATGAACTACTCTATCTCAAATAATGCCGAGTACGGTGAGTACGTCACTGGTCCACGGATCGTGACCGAAGAAACCAAGAATGCGATGCGCAAGGCCTTGCACGATATTCAGACGGGTGAGTATGCCAAGAGCTTCATCCTTGAAAATCGGGCTGGTGCACCAACCTTGATCTCACGTCGTCGTTTGACCGCTGATCATGAGATCGAAGTTGTGGGTGCGAAGTTGCGTGCCATGATGCCTTGGATTGCGAAAAACAAACTCGTTGACCAGTCGAAGAACTAAGTTCAGAAGGTAAATCATCCGATGATGTATCCACACCCCATCATTGCCAAAGAGGGCTGGCTCTATCTGGTTGTGATTGGGGTCTTCGCTTTTGTGGTGCATCGCTATGCCGGTTTTTTCTGGTCATGGCCATTGTGGCTATTCTTTATCTTCACCTTGCAGTTCTTCCGCGATCCACAACGAATTGCCCCCCTGGGGAAAGATCTAGTTTTGGCGCCAGCCGACGGTCGTATTGTGGTGGTTGAGAAAGCCCATGATCCCTATGCCAATCGCGAAGCCTTAAAGATTAGCGTGTTCATGAATGTCTTTAATGTGCACTCCAATCGCTGCGCGGTCACTGGTCTTGTCAAGCAGGTTACCTACTTTCCAGGCAAGTTCTTTAATGCCAGTATTGATAAGGCCTCCACAGAAAATGAACGCAATGCGGTCGTGATTGATGCCAATGGCAAGACCGTTACCTTGGTGCAAATTGCCGGTTTAGTTGCACGCCGAATTTTGTGCTACATCCGCGTGAACGACCGTGTGAAACGCGGTGAACGTTATGGATTTATCCGCTTCGGATCGAGGGTGGATGTGTATTTACCTTTGGAGGCTGAGCCTTTAGTGAGTGTTGGCGAGAAAGTCTTTGCTACCAATACTGCACTTGCACGTTTGCCAGGATTGGATTAGGCGATGACCCCGCGCCGTAAGTTCCGTACGGACCGCTCCCGTTTTCTGCGGAGTAAAAATACGCGACGCGAGGATTGGGAATCTGCGGAGGATTTAACGGAGGATGATCTTGTCGTCGAGCCGCCTCGTCCACGGAGTAAAGGCATTTACTTATTACCGAATTTATTTACGACGGCGGCATTATTCTGTGGGTTCTTTGCGATTGTGAACGCGATGAACCATCGTTTTGAAGTTGCGGCCATCGCTGTCTTTGCTTCACTAGTGCTTGATGGTATGGATGGCCGAATCGCGCGGATGACCAACACCCAAAGTGCATTTGGTGAGCAATACGATTCTCTGGCTGACATGGTCTCATTCGGTGTAGCCCCAGCCTTAGTAGCGTATGAGTGGGTCTTAAAAGATCTGGGCAAGTGGGGTTGGTTAGCAGCATTTACCTACTGTGCCGGTGCTGCACTGCGCTTAGCGCGCTTTAATGCCAATATTGGTGTGGTGGATAAAAAGTTTTTCCAGGGTTTGCCAAGTCCGGCGGCCGCAGCGCTCTTGGCTGGTTTTATTTGGTTGGCAGACGATAACAAGATACCGGTGAAAGATTCAGCAATTCCATTGGTGACCTTCTTCATCACGATTTATGCGGGACTCACCATGGTTTCGAATGCCCGGTTTTATAGCGGTAAGGCTTTGGACATTCGTTATCGGGTACCGTTCTGGGCTATGGTTCTTTTGATCCTTGGTTTTGTATTGATTTCTTCGAATCCACCCCTAACTCTATTTGGCCTCTTTGTGGTGTATTCCCTGTCTGGCTATGTTTTATGGTTATGGGAGCGGGTGATGGGGCGTCGGATTGGTGGCGAAACCACAGTCTCTGCCAAGTCCGAGTAAATGCGGTATAGTATTTCCATGACGAATCAATTAAGTGCACTTCTACTTCTTCTAGCACTGGGCCTTCGGCTCGGGGCGGGTCGCGCTTAGACACATGAAGTAAGGCACTAAGTTCGCAAACCAGCCCCAGCTAAATTGCTGGGGTTTTTGTTTTAGAAAACAGAGTATTGGATTATTAAAGAGGGAATCAATGATGAGTGACCGATTAATTATTTTTGACACCACCTTGCGTGATGGTGAGCAGTCACCTGGTGCATCCATGACTCGAGATGAGAAGGTGCGGATTGCACGTCAACTTGAACGCTTACGAGTTGATGTGATCGAGGCCGGCTTTGCGGCTAGCTCAGAGGGTGACTTTGCAGCAATCTCTGCGGTTGCTGCAGCCGTGAAGGATTCAGTCGTGTGTTCCCTCGCACGTGCCAACGAGACTGATATCACTCGTGCCTCCGATGCTTTGAAGCCGGCCAATGCAAAACGGATTCATGTGTTCTTGGCAACTAGCGCGTTGCATATGGAAAAGAAATTACGCATGACCCCGGATCAAGTGTATGAGCAAGCCAAAAAATCCATCCGCTTTGCCAGAAACTTGGCTGGGGATATTGAGTTCTCTCCTGAGGATGGCTACCGTTCGGACATGGACTTCTTGTGCCGAGTCTTGGAGGCAGTGATTGCGGAGGGTGCAAGTACGATTAATGTTCCTGATACGGTTGGTTATGCCGTCCCCGAACTCTATGGCGAGTTCATTAAAACCTTGCGCACTCGGATTCCGAACTCGGATAAAGCCATCTGGTCGGTGCATTGTCATAACGATTTAGGGATGGGCGTTGCCAACTCCTTAGCCGGTGTGCACATTGGCGGTGCGCGCCAGGTGGAGTGCACGATTAATGGCTTAGGCGAGCGCGCGGGTAATACTTCCTTAGAAGAAATTGTCATGGCGGTGCGAACCCGTAAGGATTTCTTCCAATTGGATGTGGGAATTGATACTAAGCAGATCGTGCCAGCCTCTAAGTTGGTTTCTCAAATCACAGGCTTTGTGGTGCAACCGAATAAAGCTGTAGTTGGCGCCAATGCCTTTGCCCATGCATCGGGTATTCATCAGGATGGTGTATTGAAGGCCCGTGATACCTACGAGATCATGCGGGCTGAAGATGTGGGCTGGGCGACCAATCGCATCGTGCTTGGTAAGTTATCCGGTCGCAATGCGTTTAAACAACGGATTGCTGAGTTGGGCGTGGTGTTGGAATCTGAGAGCGAGCTCAATGATGCGTTCGCACGCTTTAAGGCTTTAGCTGATCAAAAGGCCGAGATTTTTGATGAGGACATTATTTCCTTAATGTCCGATTCTTCGGTGGCCGATCAGAATGAGCACTTCAGTTTCATTTCCTTGAACCAACATTCTGAGACCGGTGAAAAGCCATCGGCGAAGGTGGTGTTCAAAATGGGTGGTCACGATGTACATTCGGAGGCCGAGGGCAATGGCCCAGTCGATGCCACCTTGCATGCGATTGAGAACAAAGTGCAAAGTGGTGCTGAACTTTTGCTCTACTCAGTTAATGCCATTACTTCGGGTACGGAGTCGCAGGGGGAGGTCACAGTGCGGCTCTCCAAAGGGGGCCGGATTGTGAACGGAGTGGGCATGGACCCCGACATCATTGCCGCCTCGGCCAAGGCGTATTTAGCAGCATTGAACAAATTGCACGATCCCAGCGCCATCAAGCTCAATGCTCAGATGGCACCCTAAAGCATAAGTTCTTGATTTATATAACTTTATTAACTATCAGACCGCCTTGCCCACAATGGGAGGATGCGGTCTGTTAGAATTCTGAGGCTTTGATTTATAAAGCTTTTATTAACACGGCATATCAGGTGCAAGCTTGAGTGTCCGCACGTATGGAGTATGAAGATGGCAGTTGCAGACATTAATAAGGCGGAAATCGTCAAACAAAACGCGCGTGGCGCAAACGATACGGGTAGCCCTGAAGTTCAGGTGGCACTATTAACCGCTCGTATCAATGAACTTACCCCCCATTTCAAGGCAAACGCAAAAGATCATCACAGCCGTCGTGGCTTGTTGAAGATGGTCTCGCGCCGTCGCCGTCTCTTGGATTACCTCAAGAGCAAGGATCTGGACCGTTATCGCGCGCTGATCGACAAACTAGGTTTACGTAAGTAATTTCTTGTTTTTGTCAGCATTGCAATGAAGTAGGGTGTTGCCAAACGGGCAATCCTCTACTTTGAGTGGTTCAAGATGACCGGCTTCTAGGGATCGTGTCATTCCAATGCGTTTCTTCTTAAAAGAGACGCACTGGAATGGCATCCCACATGGGTTCATCAACCAATCACTCCAGTGATACCGCGGCGCTGTGGATCCGCGGTGTGTATGTTTGGAGAAAAAAAGATGTCAATGTTTCATAAAGTTGTAAAAACGTTTCAATGGGGCCAACACACGGTCACGATGGAAACCGGTGAGATTGCTCGCCAATCCAGTGGTGCTGTGCTCCTCAATATGGATGACACCGTGGTACTTGCCACAGTAGTCGGTGCCAAAACAGCAAAAGAGG
Organism: Polynucleobacter sp.; assembly: GCA_040400365.1. Taxonomy (GTDB): domain Bacteria; phylum Pseudomonadota; class Gammaproteobacteria; order Burkholderiales; family Burkholderiaceae; genus Polynucleobacter. Next base: position 16,064 of record JBBAQJ010000005.1, read on the forward strand.
GTCAAGACTTTTTTCCCTTAACGGTTGACTACATCGAGAAGACTTACTCGGCAGGGAAGATACCTGGTGGATTCTTTCGTCGTGAGGGACGTCCGTCGGAAGGCGAGACTCTAATTTCACGTCTGATTGATCGTCCAATTCGTCCATTGTTCCCAGAGGGCTTCTATAACGAAGTCCAGGTGGTGGTGCATGTCATGTCGATTAATCCTGATGTGCCAGCTGACATTCCAGCTTTAATCGCATCGTCTGCAGCCCTGGCAATTTCAGGTATTCCATTTAATGGCCCGATGGGTGCAGCGCGCGTTGGTTACCGTGACGGTCAGTATTTACTCAACCCCAACCGCAGCGAGCAAGCGACGAGCGAACTTGATTTGATCGTAGCTGGCACCCAAGCTGCGGTATTGATGGTGGAGTCCGAGGCGCAACAGTTATCTGAATCTGTCATGCTGGGCGCCGTCGTATACGGTCACGAGCAGTCGCAGATCGCGATCAATGCGATCCAGGAACTGGTGCGTGATGCCGGTAAGCCAGAATGGGATTGGAAGCCAGCAGCAAAGAACGAAGCCTTAATTGCCAAGTTACAAAGCTTGGCAGAGGGCCCATTGCGCGATGCGTATCAAATTCGTCAAAAGCAAGCGCGCTCCACCAAAATTAAAGAAGTGGTTGCTAATGTCATGACCCAGTTAGCCGCTGAGGGCGAAGTGGATGAAGTGGAAGTTGGTAACCTCTTGTTCGAGATCGAAGCAAAGATCGTACGTAGCCAAATTCTCAATGGTGAGCCTCGCATTGACGGCCGCGATACCCGAACCGTGCGCCCCATTGAAATCCGCAACGGCGTATTACCACGTACTCACGGCTCTGCACTCTTTACGCGTGGTGAGACTCAAGCCTTAGTGGTTGCAACCCTTGGAACTGCGCGCGATGAGCAAATCATTGACGCGCTCGAAGGTGAGTACCGCGATCGCTTCATGTTCCACTACAACATGCCTCCATTTGCAACCGGTGAGACCGGTCGCGTTGGCACACCCAAGCGTCGTGAAATTGGTCACGGCCGTTTAGCAAAACGCGCCTTAGTGCCGGTATTGCCAAGCATGGAAGAGTTTGCGTACAGCATTCGTTTAGTTTCTGAGATTACCGAGTCCAATGGTTCATCCTCGATGGCTTCAGTCTGCGGCGGCTGCCTAGCTCTGATGGATGCTGGTGTTCCAGTGAAGGCGCATGTGGCCGGTGTTGCCATGGGCCTCATCTTGGATGGCAATCGCTTTGCCGTGTTAACCGATATCTTGGGTGATGAAGATCACTTAGGCGATATGGACTTTAAGGTAGCCGGTACTGCTAATGGGATTACCGCCTTGCAGATGGATATTAAGGTTCAAGGTATTACCAAAGAAATCATGCAGGTTGCTTTAGCACAAGCCCAAGAAGGCCGTTTACATATTTTGAGCAAGATGCAAGAAGCCATGGGCTCTGTGCGTACGGAGTTATCGGAGCATGCACCACGCATGGTGAGCTTTAAGATCCATCCAGACAAGATTCGTGAAGTGATTGGTAAGGGCGGCGCAACGATTCAGGCGCTTACCAAAGAGACCGGTTGCAGCATTGATATCAAAGATGATGGTACGGTCACGATCGCCTCAACCAGTGCAGAAGGCATGGCCTTGGCTAAAGCCAAGATTGAGGGCATTACTGCTGAAGCCGAAGTCGGTAAGGTTTATGAAGGCCCGGTAGTGAAGTTGCTTGAGTTCGGCGCCCTCGTCAACATTCTGCCAGGCAAAGATGGACTCTTACATATCTCTGAGATCTCAACGGAGCGCGTGAAGGATGTCAAAGACTTCTTGCAAGAGGGTCAGGTGGTGCGCGTGAAATTACTCGCAGCCGATGAGCGTGGTCGTTTGCGTTTATCAATGAAAGCGCTATTGAACCCTGAGTCTGGTTCAGCAGATACGCAGGCAAGCGATAGTCCAAACGAGACTGTTTAAGCAGGAGCATTGGAATGCGTGTGATGGAGATTCGGGAGTATGGCGCTCCAGAGATGTTGGTCAAAGCGGAGCGTCCAGATCCTGCTGTGCCAAGTGCAGGCTCAGGCGAGGTCTTAATTCGGGTGAAGGCAGCCGGCATTAATCGTCCGGATGTCTTGCAACGAAAAGGGCATTACCCCGTTCCTCCCGGTGCATCCGATATCCCCGGCCTTGAAGTGGCCGGCGAGATTATTGGCGGCGATCTCGCGCATGCTGATAATACCTTTGGCTTGAAGGTAGGCGATAAAGTCTGTGCACTAGTGCAGGGTGGCGGATATGCGGATTTATGCACCGCCCCAATTGCGCAATGTTTGCCTTATCCGAAAGGGTTTACTGATATCGAGGCAGCGTCTTTGCCAGAAACCTTCTTTACCGTATGGAGCAATGTGTTTCAGCGGGGACGTCTGAGTAAAGTTGAGACTCTGCTGGTACAAGGCGGCTCAAGTGGCATTGGCGTGACTGCGATTCTTATCGCCAAAGCTTTTGGGCATCGGGTATTTGTCACCGCAGGAAGCGATGAGAAGTGCGCAGCTTGCATGCAATTGGGTGCAGATCTAGCGATCAATTACAAAACCCAAGACTTTGTAGAAGAAATTAAGAAGGCCACCAATGGCAAGGGCGTGGATGTCATTTTGGACATGGTCACCGGCACTTATTTACAGCGCGAGATTGATTGCTTGGCCGATGATGGTCGTATTGTTGTGATCGCCATCATGGGAGGCTCAAAGTCAGAGGTAAATACCGGTCAGATACTGCGTCGCCGGTTAACTATTACGGGGTCTACTTTGCGTCCAAGACCAGTCGCCTTCAAGCATCAAATCACGAAAGAGTTGTATCAAACGGTGTGGCCTTTGCTGAATGCGGGTCAACTAAAACCGGTCATTTATCAAACATTTTCCTTAGAGCAAGCCGCAGATGCGCATCGATTGATGGAATCTAGCGAGCATGTCGGAAAAATTGTTTTAACGGTGTAAGAGAGTTGCTATGCGCGCATTGACGGTCATCGGTAACTGGAAGATGAATGGCAGTGTTCGCAGTAATCGGGATTGGTTGCAAACGGTCACTGCAGAGATGCAGCAGGGGATGCCGGCGGGTCGGCGTTTTGGTGTCTGCGTGCCTTTCCCGTATTTACAAGAGTGCAATCATTATTTAGGAAGTTCGCAGCTTCAGTTGGGAGCGCAAGATGTATCGGCCTATGCATCTGGCCCATATACGGGTGAGGTGAGTGCGAGCATGTTGCAGGAGATGGGTGTGCGCTTTGTGATCGTGGGCCATTCGGAGCGGCGTATGCAGTATGGCGAGGCCAATGAGAGCATTGCCCTCAAAGCTGAGCAGGCTTTAGATCATGAGCTGACCCCAATCATTTGTGTTGGTGAAACAGCGGATGAACGAAATTCTGGACGCGCAGTTGAGGTAGTAAGGCGACAGGTTGCCAGTCAGGTGAGCACCCTGCAGGATCGCTTGGTGGATTGCTTGATAGCGTACGAACCGATTTGGGCGATTGGTACAGGTAAGGTTGCGAGTGCGCAAATAGCCCAAGATATGCATCGGGCGATTCGGCTGCAACTGGCTGAGTTTGATGATGATGTAGCGTCTCATATTGGGATTATTTACGGAGGCAGTGTCCGGGCCGATAACGCCACGGAGCTTTTTGCCATGCCCGATATCGATGGGGCGTTGGTTGGCGGTGCATCGTTGGATGCCAAAGAGTTTTTAGCAATCTGTCGGGCCTGATGGATTGCATGATGAATGATGATATGGAGAACAGAAATGGAATGGCTTAAAACTTTATTCGTGGTCCTGCAAGTAGTTTCTGCATTGGCCATTATTGGCTTGGTCTTGATTCAGCAAGGCAAGGGCGCTGATATGGGCGCTGCATTTGGCTCAGGCTCCTCAGGCAGTTTATTTGGGGCCACCGGTTCCTCAAACTTCCTCTCGCGCACCACCGCTATTTTTGCAGTGGTCTTTTTTGTGAGCACCTTGGGAATTACATGGTTGGGTACTAAAAAGCCTGTTGAGTCAGGGGTTTTATCCAACTCAACCTTGCCGACTGTGGCCCCTGCCCAGCAAGGTGGAGCCACTCCAGCAAATGGAGCCAGTTCGGAGCCTGGTAAACCGGTTGTACCTCGCTAATTTGCACTTTTTTGGAAGGGGCAATGCGGTAGAATTAAAGGTTGTTGTAAGGCTTTTCCAAGATGCCGACGTGGTGAAATTGGTAGACACGCTATCTTGAGGGGGTAGTGGCTTAGGCTGTGCGAGTTCGAGTCTCGCCGTCGGCACCAATTTGGAATAGTTTGGTCGGGAATTCTTGCCTTATTGCTGTAAATCAAGAGTCCCAAAATGAAAGTCGTTGATAATTCGAACGTTTGGAAATCTGACACAGGATAGAAGAAGTTGAACCTTTCAAATTACTTCCCAGTACTGTTGTTTATTCTTGTCGGTATCGGCGTCGGTCTTGCTCCTATTGTCTTGGGTAAAGTTTTAGCCCCCTCCAAACCCTATTCAGAAAAAGATTCTCCTTACGAGTGTGGCTTTGAAGCTTTTGAAGATGCTCGTATGAAATTCGATGTGCGCTACTACCTGGTCGCCATCCTTTTTATCCTGTTTGATCTCGAAACCGCATTTTTATTTCCTTGGGGCATTGCCTTGAGGGATATTGGCTGGGAGGGCTATATTGCCATGGCAATTTTCCTCCTTGAATTTATCGTTGGTTTTGCTTACATCTGGAAAAAGGGCGCCCTGGATTGGGAGTAGACGTCGATGGCACTTGAAGGTGTTCTAAAACAAGGTTTTGTAACGACCTCGGCTGACCAGTTAATTAATTGGACCAGAACTGGATCGCTTTGGCCGATGACCTTTGGTTTGGCCTGTTGCGCAGTTGAGATGATGCATGCGGGCGCATCGCGCTACGACCTCGATCGTTTTGGGGTGGTATTTCGTCCATCGCCTCGTCAATCCGATCTCATGATTGTGGCAGGCACCTTATGTAATAAGATGGCTCCTGCCTTACGCAAGGTCTACGACCAAATGCCAGAACCGCGTTGGGTGATATCGATGGGTTCTTGTGCTAACGGCGGTGGCTACTATCACTACTCTTACTCGGTGGTACGCGGTTGCGATCGCATCGTCCCAGTCGATGTGTATGTACCCGGTTGTCCACCAACGGCAGAAGCTTTGATCTACGGCATTATTCAGTTGCAGGCCAAGATTGGTCGGACTAGCACGATTGCAAGGAAAGGTTGAGATGAGCGACCGCTTGGACCAGCTCCGTTTGCAACTCGATCGTGTTTTAGGAAACCGCATTCAGAGTGCCGCTATCGATCATCGCGAGTTAACCATTGTGTTGCACCACGCAACGTATGCCGAGGCAGCGAAATTATTACGAGACGACCCCAGTCTCGCTTTTGAGCAGCTCATTGATTTATGTGGAGTTGATTACAAAGACTATGCCGATGGTACTTGGAGCGGACCACGATTTGCGGTGGTTAGCCACTTACTGTCCATTAAGCACAACCAGCGTCTGCGTATTCGGGTATTTGCTCCGGACGACGATTACCCATTGGTAGCATCGATGGTTCCTATTTGGAACTCGGCCAATTGGTTTGAGCGTGAGGCCTTCGATCTCTTTGGCATCCTGTTTGACGGCCACGAGGATCTGCGCCGCATCTTGACCGATTACGGCTTTATTGGTCATCCATTCCGTAAGGATTTCCCAATCTCAGGTCATGTCGAGATGCGCTATGACCCGGAGTTAAAGCGGGTGGTGTATCAGCCAGTCACGATTGATCCGCGTGAAGTGACCCCACGCGTGATTCGTGAAGAACAATATGGTGGCTTAGCAAATGGCTGAGATTAAGAACTACACCCTTAACTTTGGTCCCCAGCATCCTGCGGCTCACGGTGTATTGCGTTTAGTGCTTGAGCTCGATGGTGAGGTGATCCAACGCGCTGACCCCCATATTGGCTTATTACATCGTGCGACCGAGAAACTCGCCGAGACCCGGACTTGGATTCAGAGTGTGCCGTATATGGATCGTCTCGATTACGTATCGATGATGGTCAACGAGCACGCCTATGTCATGGCCATTGAGAAACTCTTGGATGTGGACGTGCCAGTGCGGGCTCAATACATCCGCGTGATGTTTGATGAGCTCACCCGTCTACTTAATCACTTGCTCTGGGTTGGCTGCCATGGTCTTGACGTTGGTGCGATGGCGATCTTCTTGTATGCCTTCCGTGATCGTGAGGATATCTTTGATATGTATGAGGCGGTATCCGGTGCTCGCATGCATGCAGCCTACTATCGTCCTGGCGGTGTCTATCGCGATTTGCCTGAGAAGATGCCTCAATACGCCAAGTCAGCGATTCGGAGTGAGCAAGCCGTGAAGCGCTTAAATGAGAGCCGTAGCGGATCACTATTGGATTTCATTGAAGACTTTAGTAATCGCTTCCCAGCAAATGTGGATGAGTACAACAATTTGTTAACCGATAACCGCATTTGGAAGCAGCGCTTGGTTGGTATCGGCGTAGTTTCTCCTGAGCGAGCTCTGCAGATGGGCTTTACTGGCCCGATGTTGCGTGGTTCCGGTTTTGCTTGGGACTTACGCAAGAAGCAGCCTTATGAAGTCTATGACCAGTTGGATTTTGATATTCCGGTGGGAGTGAATGGCGATAGTTACGACCGCTATTTAGTACGCATGGAAGAGATGCGTCAATCTAATCGCATCATTCAACAGTGTGTGAAGTGGTTGCGTGCCAATTCAGGCCCAGTGATGAGTGATAACCACAAAGTAGCCCCACCCAAGCGCGTCGATATGAAAACCAATATGGAAGAGTTGATTCATCATTTCAAGCTCTTTACCGAAGGGATTCATGTGCCTGCCGGTGAGGCGTATGCAGCAGTCGAGCACCCAAAGGGTGAGTTTGGTATCTATGCCATTTCAGATGGTGCCAATAAACCGTATCGCTTAAAGATTCGGGCTCCTGGTTTTGCCCATTTAGCGGCCATGGATGAGATGTCACGGGGTCATATGATTGCGGATGCGGTCACCATCATTGGGACCCAAGACATTGTGTTTGGTGAGATTGATCGATAAATCATGACAGCCCAATCACTTTTTTCTGCTATGACCCGCGTAAAGATGGATCGTAATATTGCGAAGTATCCACCTGAGCAAAAACAATCGGCGGTGATGGCATGCTTAATTGCTGCACAAGAAGAGCATGGTTGGGTCTCCCCCGAGATTATTGCGGAGGTGGCGCAAATTCTGGAGATGCCCAAGATTGCGGTTGAGGAGGTTGCCACCTTCTACAACATGTATGAGACCAAGCCGATTGGTAAGTTCAAACTCGTGGTATGCACCAACTTACCTTGCCAGTTAACGCATGGCGAAGAAGCGGCTGACTACCTCAAGAAAAAACTTGGGGTTAACTTTAATGAGACCACGCCCTGTGGAACCTTCACCTTAAAAGAGGGTGAGTGCATGGGTGCTTGTGGCGACTCACCTGTGATGCTGGTGAACAACCACCGTATGTGTAGTTTTATGACCCAAGAAAAGATCGATGCCTTATTGGATGAGTTGAATGCGCAAGCAAAACGGGGGAACGCATGACCAGTTTGCATAGTCGTCACATTAAGCCCTTAATCTTGGCTGGCCTAGATGGCAAGAACTGGCATCTCAAAGACTATGAGGCACGCGGTGGCTATCAACAGCTCCGCCGGATTTTTACGGAGAAGATTACCCCGGATGCCGTGATTGCGGAAGTCAAAGCATCGTCACTGCGTGGCCGTGGTGGTGCTGGATTTCCAACGGGCTTGAAGTGGAGCTTCATGCCTAAGAACTACAACGGTAATAAATATTTGGTTTGCAATAGCGACGAGGGCGAACCCGGTACCTTTAAAGACCGCGACATCATGCGCTATAACCCCCATGCATTGATTGAAGGCATGATCATTGGCGCCTACGCGATGGGGATCTCAACCGGATACAACTATATCCATGGCGAGATCTGGGAAGTCTATGAGCGCTTTGAAGAGGCCCTTGAGGAAGCACGTGCGGCGGGCTATCTTGGAGAGAAGATTTTAGGAACGGAATTTAACTTTCAGTTACATGCGGCCCCAGGCTTTGGTGCCTATATTTGCGGAGAAGAGACTGCGCTCTTGGAGTCGCTCGAGGGTAAAAAAGGGCAGCCCCGCTTTAAGCCACCATTCCCAGCGAACTTTGGTCTATATGGCAAGCCAACGACCATTAACAACACCGAGACCTTTGCAGCCGTACCATTTATTCTGGCCATCGGTGCGGAGGCCTACCTTAAGTTAGGTAAGCCCAATAATGGTGGTACCAAGATCTTCTCCGTATCGGGAGATGTTACTTATCCAGGTAACTATGAAGTTCCACTCGGTACGCCTTTTGCAGAGTTATTGAAGTTGGCGGGTGGAATGCGTAATGGCAAACAGCTCAAAGCAGTGATCCCTGGTGGATCATCGGCGCCGGTCTTGCCTAGCAAGATCATGATGGATATCACGATGGACTACGACGCGATCTCTAAGGCTGGATCGATGCTTGGTTCTGGAGCGGTGATCGTGATGGATGAGACCCGTTGCATGGTGCGTTCACTCTTGCGCCTCTCGTATTTCTATCACGAGGAGTCATGTGGCCAATGTACGCCTTGCCGCGAGGGGACTGGTTGGCTCTGGCGCATCGTTAATCGTATTGAACATGGTCAAGGTCGTCCAGAGGATTTGGATCTTCTCAAAGACGTTGCCGGAAATATTCAAGGGCGGACCATCTGTGCCTTGGGTGATGCGGCTGCCATGCCGGTGCAAGGAATGCTCAAGCACTATATGGATGAGTTTGTTTACCATGTTGAGCATAAGCATTGCATGGTTTCTTCATTTGCAAAGGCCGCCTAATCATGAGCACGGTGAACATGATTGAGATCCATGTTGACGGGAAGCCCGTTGAGGTTCCGCAGGGCTCGATGGTGATGCATGCCACTAATAAGCTAGGTACTTATGTTCCTCATTTTTGTTATCACAAGAAACTGAGCATCGCAGCAAACTGCCGGATGTGTTTAGTGGAAGTGGAGAAGGCGCCTAAGCCATTACCAGCATGTGCCACCCCTGTGATGGCAGGTATGAAGGTGTTTACTCATTCGGCGAAGGCTGTTGAGGCTCAAAAGTCGGTGATGGAGTTCTTGTTGATTAACCATCCCTTGGATTGCCCGATTTGCGATCAGGGTGGCGAATGCCAATTACAGGATTTAGCGGTTGGTTACGGTAAATCCAGTTCGCGCTATAAAGAAGAGAAGCGCGTGGTCTTCCATAAAAATGTTGGACCGCTCATTTCTATGGAAGAGATGTCGCGTTGCATTCACTGCACCCGTTGTGTGCGCTTCGGACAAGAGGTTGCTGGTGTGATGGAGCTTGGCATGATTAACCGGGGCGAGCATTCGGAGATCACCACCTTTGTGGGGCAAACGGTTGACTCTGAGCTCTCGGGCAATATGATTGATATCTGCCCGGTGGGGGCCTTAACGAGCAAGCCATTTCGGTATGCCGCACGTACCTGGGAGCTGGTCCGCAAGCGCTCAATCAGTCCGCACGATGCCGTCGGTGCCAACACTACAGTACAAACGAAGGCCAATCATGTGATGCGGGTTGTAGCCCTCGAGAACGAGACCATCAATGAGTGCTGGATTAGTGACCGCGATCGCTTTGCGTACGAAGGTTTAAATAGCCCTGATCGTTTAACCACCCCGATGGTGAAACAAAATGGGCAGTGGTTAGAGACCGATTGGCAGTCAGCCCTCGATTACGTAGTGCACTCATTGAGCGATATTCAGAAGCAGCACGGCAGTCAAGCATTGGCCGCGTTGGCTCATCCCATTGCGAGCGCAGAAGAGCTTTACCTCTTACAAAAAGTGATGCGCGGTTTAGGAAGTCAGCAAATTGAGACGCGTTTGCGCCAAACCGATACCCGCGGTACTGCAACGCTTCCTTGGCTAGGCATGCCAATTGCCAAGTTAAGCGAGCTCAAACGTGTTTTGGTGATTGGCAGTCATTTGCGTAAAGATCTACCGTTGATCGCGGCTCGGGTACGAACGGCGACGAAGCAGGGCCTTAAGGTCTATCGACTCGATGCAGGCGGTAACGATTGGCTCATGCCAATTGCCGCCCATCTCAAATCAAAGCCCAGTCAATGGGTGGATCAATTGGGTCAAATTGCCCAAGCAATTGCACAAGCAAAATCCCTTCAGTCTCCAGCTGGCCTCTCAGTGAAGAGCGTTTCTCCACAGGCGCAAGCGATCGCGGACCAGTTACTCAGCAATACCAAACTCGAGAGCCCTGAGCCACAGGCAATATTCTTGGGATCATTAGCGATTGCCCATCCTAACGCCTCCGATTTGCATGTTCTTGCGGAGTTTATTGCGAAGCATTCGGGATGCACCTTTGGATTCTTGTGCGAGGGTGGCAATTCGGTTGGGGCGCAAATGGTAGGCGCAACGCAAGGCAACCAAGGCAGTATTAATACCGTATTACAAAGTAAGGCGCGTGCCTATGTGATGTTGCACGTCGAGCCACTTCAGGATTTACCCAACCCTCAGCAAACCCGAGCTGCGTTGCAGGGCGCCGATACTGTGATTGCGATGAGCGCCTACACGAGCCCTGACTTACTTGAATTAGCCGATGTCATCCTGCCAATAACTCCATACACCGAAACGGTTGGAAGTTTTGTTAACTTAGCGGGGCAGGTGCAAACGATTCAGCCTTCCGTTCGACCCTTGGCAGATGCTAGACCTGCATGGAAGGTGCTGCGTGCACTCGGAAGTCTTCTAAACCTTGAGGGCTTTTTGTATAAGCTCCCAGAGGAGGTTTTTGCCGATGCGTTTGCGAAGCCTGTGCAGGACCAGCTTGATAATTGTTTTACAGCCACCCCCGAGATTCATGAGCGGGTTCAGATTGCAGGGTCGCTCGAGCGCCTAGCCGATCAAGCGATTTATTCAAGTGATGCGATCGTACGCCGTGCGCCTGCATTGCAACGTACCCGAGATGCAAAAGATGCTGCCATGATCGGAGTGGGGGAGACCCTTTGGGCTCAACTGGGTTTACAAGCTGGTGATCACGTGGCACTCACTCAAGCTGGTCATACGATTGAGGCGGGCGTTGTGTTGCAACCCGGCTTGGCCGACGGTGTAGTGCGGATTGCAACAGCCACGGAGTTCAGTAGTCACCTAGCAGCGATGTTTGGTGAAGTAGCTCTTTCTAAATTAACGGTGAGCGCTTAAGCTAGCTATGGGCAACTGGATCGATCTCATTACCAGCCACGGTGAACAACTGTTTGGTTCGTTCTGGCCTTTGGTTTGGAGCTTAGCGAAGATCCTGATCATCGTATTACCCATCTTTGGCGCAGTTGCTTACCTCACGCTGTGGGAGCGCAAGTTGATTGGCTGGATGCACATCCGCTTAGGCCCTAATCGGGTTGGCCCCCTTGGTTTACTCCAGCCAATCGCGGATGCATTAAAGCTCCTGATGAAGGAGATCGTTTCTCCAACGCGAGCAAGCCATACCCTCTACATCATTGCCCCACTCATGGTGCTGACTCCGGCGCTAGCCGCATGGGCAGTTGTGCCATTCCAAGCAGACTTAGTCCTAGCGGATGTGAATGCTGGTCTTTTATACGTTATGGCTATTACATCGGTAGGTGTCTATGGCGTGATCTTGGCAGGGTGGGCCTCAAACTCCAAGTACCCATTTTTAGGAGCCATGCGCGCTTCTGCCCAAATGATCTCCTATGAGATTGCGATGGGTTTAGCTCTAGTGACCGTATTGATGGTTGCTGGCTCCTTAAATCTCAGCAATATCGTGCGCTCTCAAGAAGTGGGCATCTTTGCCGATATGGGTCTGAACTTCCTATCTTGGAACTGGCTGCCTTTATTACCCATGTTTTTGATCTATTTCATCTCCGGGGTTGCAGAAACCAATCGTCACCCATTTGACGTTGTGGAAGGGGAGTCTGAGATTGTTGCGGGCCATATGGTGGAGTACTCCGGTATGGCCTTTGCATTATTTTTCTTGGCCGAATACGCCAATATGATTCTGATTGCCGCCTTAACCTCGATTATGTTTTTGGGCGGTTGGTTGCCAATCCTTGATCTACCCATCTTGCGCGATATCCCAGGATTTTTTTGGTTATTTGCCAAAATCTTTTTTGTGCTCTCGTGCTTTATTTGGTTGCGGGCTTCATTACCGCGGTATCGCTATGACCAAATCATGCGTTTGGGTTGGAAGATCTTTATACCGCTAACCGTGGTTTGGGTATTGCTAGTTGGGGCCTGGATTTTGTCCCCCTGGAACATTTGGAGCTAATTACCATGTTCAAGCGCGCCTCTCAGTTTCTCAATAGCTTAATGCTCAAAGACGTTCTAAAAGGAATGTCGATTACGGGGCGTTATTTATTTAAACCCAAGATTACGATTCAGTATCCAGAAGAGAAAACCCCATTGTCGCCACGTTTTCGGGGCTTACATGCGCTACGTCGCTATCCGAATGGGGAAGAGCGCTGCATTGCATGCAAACTGTGTGAAGCCGTTTGCCCAGCACTGGCGATCTCAATAGAGTCCGATCAGCGTGAAGATGGTACCCGTAGAACAACACGCTATGACATTGACCTTACCAAGTGCATTTTCTGTGGCTATTGCGAAGAGGCTTGCCCAGTCGATGCCATTGTTGAAACCAATATTTTTGAGTATTTCGGTGATAAGCGCGGTGATTTGTATTTCACCAAGGAAATGTTGCTATCGGTCGGCGATGAATACGAAAAGCAAATTGCAGCCAACCGAGAGGCGGATGCGCCATACCGTTGATTGATTTATGACCCTGGACCCTAATTTAATCTTCTCAGCCTTTTTCTACGCCTTCGCAGCGCTCTTAGTTTTTTCTGCATTGCGGGTCATTACGGTTCCCAATCCTGTGCACGCAGCCTTATTCTTGGTTTTGGCATTCTTTAGTGCCTCAGGTATCTGGATGTTGCTCAAGGCCGAGTTCTTGAGCTTGATCCTGATCCTGGTCTATGTGGGCGCCGTGATGGTGCTGTTCTTATTCGTGGTGATGATGTTGGATCTTGATTTGGCGCATCTCCGACGCGACTTTAAGAAATACCTACCCTTAGCCATGTTGATTGGCGTAGTAATTATTTTGCAACTGTCCATCGTCTTGATCCGTGGCTTTATTGGTACCACCGCACCCGTGAACGTCTTGCCCGATATAGTGGCCGCAAATAATACGCAAGCGCTTGGTTATTTAATGTTTACAGAATACATTTATGCCTTTGAGGTTGCCGGGATTGTCTTATTGGTTGCGATCATTGCAGCCGTCGCCCTTACCTTGCGCAAACGCAAAGATGTCAAAGGTCAAAATATTGCAGAGCAAGTTGCAGTTTCCGCTAAAGATCGGATGCGGATTGTCTCGATGGATGCTGAGCGTGATGCCAAGCAAGACCTAAAATCTCGAACCAAACCGGGTGATCAAGCATGACCATCACACTTGCTCATTATTTAGTTCTCGGCGCTATTCTGTTTGCAATTAGCGTTGTTGGCATTTTCTTGAATCGGCGTAACGTGATCATCCTCTTGATGGCGATTGAGCTCATGTTACTTGCCGTCAATATGAACTTTGTGGCGTTCTCCCATTACTTAGGTGATATGGCTGGTCAGGTATTTGTATTTTTTATTCTGACCGTAGCTGCAGCAGAGGCTGCAATTGGTTTGGCAATCTTGGTGGTTCTATTTCGCAAGGTTGACACGATTAATACCGAAGACCTCGATCATCTCAAAGGCTAGTTGACATGACCACTGCTTTAACAACTGCCCATCTTTGTGCGATTCCACTGGCCCCGCTAGTGGGAGCAGCATTTGCAGGACTATTAGGCACGAAGTTCTTTGGCAATCGGATTGGCCAAGTGGCATCCCAATCGATCACTATTTTGGGGGTCGCAATTGCATTCTTGCTGTCGTGCTGGGTTTTATATGAGGTAATGAACGGCTATTACTTCGATGGTAGCGTCTACACCTGGATGAAGATTGGCGAGTTGAGTTTTGACATTGGCTTTCTGATTGATCCATTGACCGCCGTGATGATGGTGGTGGTGACCTTTGTTTCTCTAATGGTTCACATCTACACCATTGGATACATGGCAGGCGAGGAGGGCTACAACCGTTTCTTCGCTTATATCTCCTTATTCACCTTTGCGATGCTGATGCTGGTGATGAGCAACAACATGCTGCAGCTGTTCTTTGGCTGGGAGGCGGTCGGTGTTGTGTCGTATTTGCTGATCGGTTTTTATTACGATCGTCCCACCGCGATTTTTGCCAACATGAAAGCCTTCTTGGTCAATCGCGTGGGCGACTTTGGTTTCATCTTAGGGATTGGGCTATTGCTTGCGGCCACTGGCTCGATGAACTACGCCGATATCTTTGCCCAAAATACTGTCTTAGCAGCGCAGACTGTCCCAGGAACAAACTGGAACCTGGTCACCGCTGCCTGTATCTGCCTTTTTATTGGAGCAATGGGTAAGTCAGCGCAGTTTCCATTGCATGTTTGGTTGCCGGATTCGATGGAGGGTCCAACCCCCATTTCTGCGCTGATTCATGCGGCGACTATGGTGACTGCGGGTATTTTTATGGTGACCCGCATGTCGCCGTTGTTTGAGCTCTCCGATGTGGCCTTGAGTTTCATTCTGGTCATGGGCTCCATTACCGCGCTCTTCATGGGATTCCTAGGAATTGTACAAACCGATATCAAGCGCGTGGTGGCGTATTCAACGCTCTCGCAATTGGGCTATATGACCGTTGCACTTGGGGTGTCCGCCTATCCGATCGCCATCTTCCACTTAATGACCCATGCCTTCTTCAAAGCCTTGCTGTTCTTGGGCGCGGGTAGTGTGATCATTGGAATGCATCACGAGCAGGACATGCGCAAGATGGGTGGTCTCTGGAAATACATGCCAATTACGTGTTTGATGATGTTAATTGGTTCCTTGGCATTGATTGGCACACCATTCTTCTCGGGCTTTTACTCCAAAGACTCGATTATTGAGGCGGTGGCAGCAAGCACGATTCCCGGATCAGGTTTTGCATACTTTGCGGTGATGGCGAGTGTCTTTGTAACCGCGTTGTATTCCTTCCGCCTCTATTTTTATGTGTTCCATGGTAAAGAGCGTTTTGGTCATGATCATGACCATCACCATTCGCACGATGCGCACGATGAGCATCATGGGCTTGCACCAGGTGAGAAGCCCCATGAGTCACCTTGGGTCATTACCTTGCCGCTGATCGCTTTGGCAATCCCCTCAGTGATTATTGGTTACTACACGATTGATCCTATGTTATTTGGTGGATTCTTTGGTGATGCGATCTATATTGATGAAGCGAAGCATCCTGCACTGGCAAGCTTCGCATCCCATTTCCATGGCCCAGTGGCGATGGCCTTGCATGGCTTTACGACCCCTGTATTCATATTATTGGTCCTGGGTGTCTTAGTAGCAGCCATCTGCTATCTGTGGACCACATCCTTGCCCGAGAAAATCGCCAAGATCTTTGCCCCGATCAAGACCCTATTGGATAACAAGTATTACCTTGATGATTTGAACCAATGGATTTTTGCAAAGGGCGCGCTGCTGATTGGTGGTGGCCTATGGAAGCAGGGCGATCAACGAGTCATTGATGGTTTTGTGGTGAACGGCAGCGCTCATTTGGTTGGTAAGTTCTCTGGGGTGATCCGTCATTTGCAGTCGGGTTATCTCTATCACTATGCCTTTGCCATGATCGTCGGTTTGATTGGCTTAATGGCCTGGATTTTGTATACCCATATTTATATTGCTTATTAAGTACACCTGGTCATGATTCTTTCTTACGCGATTTGGATTCCGATTGTCTTTGGCCTAATGATTTTGGTCTATGGCTCGGAGCGTCCATCCGCTGGTGTGAAGTACTTGGCCTTATTTGGTGCCATTTTGGGCTTTATTGCCACCTTACCCCTAATCACCAACTTTGATATTGCCAATGCTGGAATGCAGTTTGTAGAAAAGCATAGCTGGATTCCACGCTACGACATTAATTATCACCTTGGTGTGGATGGTATCTCGGTATGGTTTGTGGTGTTGACCGCCTTTATCAATATCTTTGTAGTGATTGCCGCTTGGGAGGTGATTGCTGAGAAGGCCTCGCAATACTATGCCGCATTCATGATTTTGTCGGGCCTCATGATTGGGGTGTTCTCAGCGCTTGATGGTCTGCTGTTTTACATCTTCTTTGAGGCAACACTCATTCCGATGTACATCATCATCGGAGTATGGGGTGGCCAAAACCGTATCTATGCCGCATTTAAGTTCTTCCTCTATACCCTGTTGGGGTCATTATTGGCCCTAGTTGCTATTTTGTATCTCTATAACCTGACCAATACTTTTGATTTACTGACCTGGCATCGGGCGAAGTTGGATATTGTGGAGCAAGTGCTGATCTTTATTGCCTTCTTCATGGCCTTTGCAGTGAAGGTGCCGATGTGGCCTCTGCATACTTGGTTGCCTGATGTTCACGTTGAGGCGCCGACCGGTGGCTCGGTAGTGCTAGCGGCCATTATGTTGAAGCTCGGTGCTTATGGATTCTTGCGCTTCTCGTTGCCGATTGCGCCAGATGCCAGCATCCTTTTAGGACCGATTATTATTTTCTTATCGCTAGTGGCGGTGATCTACGTTGGTTTGGTGGCACTGGTTCAGCAAGACATGAAGAAGTTAGTAGCGTACTCCTCAATCGCGCATATGGGTTTTGTGACCCTAGGATTTTTTATTTTCAGTCCTCTCGGTATCGAAGGCGGCATTATCCAAATGATCTCGCACGGATTTGTATCGGGCGCGATGTTCCTGGCCATTGGCGTCTTATACGACCGCATGCATACCCGTAAGATTGCTGATTACGGCGGTGTGGTGCATCGGATGCCAAAGTTCTCAGCCTTTATGGTCCTTATGGCGATGGCTAATTGCGGTTTACCAGCGACCTCGGGTTTTGTGGGGGAGTTTATGGTGATCTTAGCCGCTGTTGATTACGACTTCATGATTGGTCTGCTGTCAGCGACCGCATTAATCCTGGGCGCTGCCTACTCCCTATGGATGGTCAAGCGCGTGATCTTTGGTGCGATCACTAATCCTGAGGTTGAGAAGCTCGAGGATCTCAATGGTCGTGAGTTTTTTATGTTCATTATTTTGTCGCTCTGCGTGATTGGCATGGGCGTGTATCCCAAACCCTTTACCGACATTATTCATCCGGCAGTGATGCAATTGCTTGAACATGTCGCGATTAGCAAACTCTGAGTAAGGTTACTGAATGGATACTTTTGACCTAATTGCGATTGCTCCTGAACTGATTTTGGCCTTTGTGGCTAGTGATTTATTGTTGACCAGTGCCTTTATTAAAGAGAAGAGGGATCATGTTGCCAGTGATGTATTTCATACGCCACGGGCAGCATCCTTTGTGTATTTCTGTTCCTGCTTACTCTTAATCGGCTTGGGCATTGCGTTTTTAAGCAGAATGGTTGATCTACCGTACTTTGCCATGGCCGGTCTTTTCCAGTCCGATCCGATTGCCAATCTGCTCAAAGCAGGGTGCTGCTTTGCGCTACTGATTAGCCTGATTTATTCCAAGCAGTATTTAATTGACCGAGGGCTCTTCCGACCTGATTTCTTGGTCCTCACCTTATTTGCCCTATTAGGGCAATTGGTTTTGATCTCCGCATCAAACCTCATTACTTTGTATCTGGGGCTTGAGTTGATGGCTCTCTCAACCTATGGTTTGGTAGCGATGCGCCATTCCAGTGGCCTATCCTCCGAGGCGGCGATTAAGTACTTTGTATTGGGTGCTTTGGCATCTGGATTCTTGCTCTACGGCATGTCGATGATCTACGGTGTAACCGGATCCTTGGATCTCTTAGAGATCTTGCGTTCACTCCTCGATCCCCGCATTAATCATCTCATCATGGCGTTTGGTCTGGTCTTTATTGTGGCTGGCGTTGCCTTTAAGTTTGGTGTGGTGCCATTTCATATGTGGGTGCCCGATGTGTATCAAGGCGCTCCGACCGCGGTCACCTTGTTGATTGCGGCGGCTCCAAAGCTCGCTGCCTTTGCTCTCCTGTTCCGCCTGCTGATCAATACCCTATTACCGCTGATCTCCGATTGGCAGCCGATGTTAATGATTCTTGCGGTTCTGTCCTTAGTGATCGGTAACATCACGGCGATCGCCCAAACCAATATCAAGCGGATGTTAGCCTACTCAGCGATTGCGCAGATGGGCTTTGTGTTGCTTGGCATGCTCTCGATTTTTGATGATCACGCCTTTAGTGCTTCGATGTTCTATGTAATTGCTTATGTGATCACCACCTTGGGCACCTTCGGTTTGCTGATGGTCTTATCGCGCAAGGGCTACGATTGCGACACCCTGGAGGGCTTGAAGGGTTTAAATCGCAAGCACCCGTGGTATGCCTTTATTGGCCTCATCATGATGTTCTCCCTTGCTGGAGTGCCTCCCACCTTAGGCTTTGCTGCCAAACTCTCTGTTTTGGAAGCATTGGTCGATGCCGATTACATCGCGCTGGCCGTGATTGCGGTGATCGCATCGCTCATTGGTGCTTTCTATTACTTGCGCGTAGTGAAGGTCATGTATTTTGATGAACCAAGCCATGAGCACGCGGTGACTGGTTCAGGAATTGCAAAAGGGGTATTGGGTCTCAATGGCTTAATGGTTCTCCTGTTAGGTGTATTCCCGGCAGGCCTTATGGCCCTGTGCCTCAATATCATGCGCAATACCCTCGTCGGTTCTTAATGGTGTTGGTATGAGCGAGAAATCGTTTCAAGACCTCGCGCATACCGATGATCATTTAATCGAGAAGCGTGTATCGGGTGAGGATGTCTACACTGGCATCTTTTTAAAGATGAAGCGCGACACGGTGCTACTGCCTGACGGGCAGCAAGCCCTGCGGGAGTATCTCGAGCATCCGGGTGCGGTTGCTATTTTGCCAATCTTAGAGGATGGGCGAGTCGTAGTAGAGCGTCAATACCGCTATCCCATTGAGCAAGCCGTGATTGAGATTCCGGCGGGTAAGCTTAACCTAGGGGAGGACCCCTTGCTTTGTGCGCAACGGGAGTTACAAGAAGAGACCGGCTACGTTGCTAAACGGTGGAGCAAGATTCGGCGGATTCATCCGGTGATTTCATATTCCACCGAGTTCATCGATATTTATCTGGCAGAGGGCTTAACGGCGGGCCCAGCGCGTCTCGATGCCGAGGAGTTTTTGGATGTCTTTGCTGCGCCCCTTGAGGACTTGATCGAGTGGGTTGAGAACGGCACGATTACGGATGTGAAGACCATCATCTCGCTGTACTGGCTCGATCGTCAACGGCGACTGCGTTAAGGGCTTAAAATGGCAATATCGACAAATATGTCATGTTGCCATTGAATATCCAACCTTCATCCCCATCTGTTCTTCATGAAAGTCTATAACTTAGCGTGCGATCTGGAGCATCATTTTGAGGGGTGGTTTGCCTCAGAGGATGACTTTTTATCGCAACAAGCTAGTGGCTCATTATGCTGCCCGGTCTGCGATAGCGCACATGTTAGCCGCTTACCCTCAGCCCCTCATATTGGCGGTAAGGTAAGTACCGAAGAACCGATGGCCGTTGAACCAAGTCAAAGCATTGCTTTATCCAATGCGGATCATGGGCAGCTTGAGCGCCAGATCCAGGCAACCTTCATGAAAGCCATGCGGGAGTTGGTCGGTAAATCGGAGGACGTTGGCGCTTCGTTTGCCGAGGAGGCCAGAAAGATTCATTACAAAGAGTCGCCCGAGCGCAGTATCCGGGGGCAGACCAGTGCCGATGAAGTGATGGCATTACGCGAAGAGGGGATTGATGTCCTCGCGCTCCCTGAAATGCCGGTCCTCAAAAATACTTTGCAATAATGACAGCTTCTTGATCACTGTTTTGTAAAGGGCTCCATGGAAGAGCTGGGTTTTTGGGTTGGCATTGTTGCATCCGCAGCATTTGCGGTTACCGGCGTCTTAGCTATTTCTGATCGAGGCGTGGATCTCTTTGGCGTTTTGGTTCTCGGCATCATTACTGCGATCGGTGGCGGTACGATACGGGATGTGATTTTGGGGGTGCCCGTGTTTTGGGCCGATGCCCCCGTTTATATTCTGGTGGCCGCAATTGCTAGCATCATTACGTTCTATGCGGAATCTACCTTATCGCAGCCCCAGTTGTATAAAGCCATTCTTTACATCGACGGCTTGGGAGCAGCTCTGTTTGGTATTCAAGGTGCGGACAAAGCCTGGCATTATGACTTTGGTGGATCAGCAGCGGCCATTATCTTAGGCGTGGTTACCGCGATTGGTGGGGGATTGATTCGGGATGTATTAGCAGGACGTAAAACCTTATTGATGTCCTATGAGCTCTATGCGATCCCCGTATCACTCGGTTGCATGCTCTATGTCTTGCTCCTGAACTATTTTCCAGAGCATGCGATGGTTGGATCAATTGCCTGTATCGTGCTGATCTTTGCCTTTCGATCGGCTGCGATCTACTGGAACCTGAAGGTTCCAGTGATGTTTATCTCGCGCAAAAAGTAACGGTTAATCTTATTTGGAGGTGGGCATCACAAACTCTGCCCCCTTGGAGATACTTTCTGGCCAGCGTTGCATGACACTCTTTTGCTTGGTGTAAAAACGCACACCTTCTTTACCATACGCATGGGTATCGCCAAATAAGGAGCGCTTCCAACCACCAAAACCATGCCAAGCCATTGGTACTGGAATAGGCACATTAATACCCACCATGCCAACCTGAACACGCCGTGCAAATTCTCGGGCGATATTGCCGTCGCTGGTAAAGCAGGCTACGCCATTGCCATATTCATGGGCATTAACCAGCTCAAGGGCTTCACTAAAGTTGGCTACGCGTACGCATGACAGAACAGGACCAAAGATTTCTTCTTTGTAGATGGTCATCTCTGGGGTAACCTGATCAAAGAGGGTACCCCCGAGCCAGAATCCATGTTCATAGCCGGGAACTTTAAGTCCTCGACCATCGACTAATAGCTGGGCGCCACCGCTGACGCCCTTATCGATATAACCAGTAATACGCTCGAGCGCAGCCTTGGTCACAATTGGGCCCATTTCAGCATCGAGCTCAAGACCATTTTTTACTTTGAGGCTCTTGGTACGCTCAATCAGTTTAGGCATCACTTTCTCAGCAGCGTCTCCAACGAGCACGGCAACCGAGATGGCCATGCAACGCTCACCCGCGGATCCGTATGCTGCGCCAACTAAGGCATCGACTGCTTTATCAATGTCGGCATCGGGCATCACGACCATATGGTTTTTGGCACCACCTAAGGCCTGAACGCGTTTACCAAAGTGCGCACCACGCTCGTAAATGTAATTAGCGATTGGCGTTGAGCCTACGAAACTCACTGCGCGGACATCGGGATTTTCTAAGAGAGCATCAACTGCCTCTTTATCGCCTTGCACCACATTAAATACGCCATCGGGGAGACCCGCTTCTTTTAGGAGTCGTGCTAAGAGTAAAGAAGCCGATGGGTCAGTTGGACTCGGCTTGAGGATGAAGGTGTTGCCGCAGGCAATCGCAACGGGGAACATCCACATTGGCACCATGACTGGAAAATTAAACGGCGTAATGCCTGCGACCACACCTAAAGGTTGGCGCATCACCCAGTTATCAATATCGGTTGAGACCTGCTCGGTGTAATCGCCTTTGAGTAGCTCAGGAATGGCAGTAGCAAATTCCAGAATCTCAATTCCGCGGGTGACTTCACCTTGGGCGTCGGTAAATACTTTGCCATGCTCAGCGGTAATGATGGCAGCCAGTTCATCGCGATGACGATTTAAGAGCTCTAAGTATTTAAACAGGATGCGCGCACGCCGCAGTGGGGAGGTATTTGCCCAGGCTGGGAACGCAGCGTGTGCAGCGGCCACGGCTTGATTGACATCAGCCTTACTGGCAAGTGCCACGCGGCGCGAGATGCTCCCCTTGGCAGGGTTGTACACATCTGCAAAGCGACTTCCTTGAGGCAGGACTATCTGGCCGCCAATGTAATGAGCAATATCTTCTTTAATTTCAAAGGCTTGAGGAGCATTCATGGTATGGGTGTCTCGTGAAAATAGGCGGTTGGCAGTCGAATGGCTTACCAACGCATTGGTTATCAAAGCTATTGGTATCATTTTAATCGTTTCAGATAAACCCGTAAGCGGGACACTTCCTCACCCCAATTCAATACACTGCCCATGAGCCTCCTCTTTTCTCCTTATTCACTTCCAGCCCCCAAAGGATCTCTTACGCTGGCTAATCGGGTGGTGGTAGCACCGATGTGTCAATACTCTGCGCACGAGGGTCAGGCGACCGATTGGCATCTGATGCACTGGGGTAATTTACTCAACAGTGGCGCCGGACTTTTTATCATCGAGGCCACCGCAGTGAGTCCCGCGGGCAGAATTACTCCCTATTGCTTGGGGTTGTGGGATCAAGCAACCCAAAATGCATTGCACAATACCCTAGAGCGAGCCAAACAATTGGCACCCAAGACCCCGGTATTCATCCAACTGGCGCATGCTGGTCGTAAAGCATCGAGTGCACCCCCATGGCAGGGCGGTCAACTATTACCGATGACTCAAGGCGGTTGGCAAACACAAGGGCCTTCGGATATTCCGCAATTGGAGGGCGAGCGACCACCCCATGCCTTGAGTGTGGAAGAGATTGAGCAGATCATTCATGAGTTTGTGATCGCCGCCAAGCGTGCAGAAGAAATTGGTATCGACGGGATTGAGCTCCATGCCGCTCACGGATATTTACTCCATCAATTTCTATCGCCGATTGCCAATCAGCGTCAAGATCAATACGGTGGATCGCTGGAGAATCGGATGCGTTTTGTCTTGGAATTATTTGCTGCCGTCCGTGCTCAGTGGCAGGGCGCACTAGGAGTGCGTCTCTCTGCGAGTGATTGGATCGAGGGCGGCTGGTCACTTGATGAGTCCATCGAGCTTACAAAACAACTCCATGTATTAGGTTGTGACTACATCCATGTTTCATCGGGAGGAATTTCTCCGAAGCAGCAAATTAAGTTAGGGCCGAACTATCAAGTGCCATTTGCGAAAGCGATTAAAGCAGCAACTGGGATGCCAACCATGACCGTTGGGCTGATTACTGAACCAAAACAAGCAGAAGCCATCCTTGAAAACCAAGAAGCTGATTTGATTGCACTCGCTCGTGCATTTTTATATAAGCCCCGTTGGGCATGGGAAGCAGCCGCGGTCTTGGGAGGGCAAGTTAATGCCAGTCCACAATACTGGCGCTGCTTACCGAGGGAAGCGCAAAGCGTCTTCGTGGAAGCGAAGATGGGGCAGCGTTAGAATGAAATTCACCATAACCACAAGAGGAGACCGTGATGACCACAAAAAGAGTACTTAAGACGCTCGCCGCCACCATATTTGGTATTGTTCTGGGTTTTGTTGCGCCCTATAAAGCAATTGCTCAAAATTTTCCTGATCGAGCGATCACGATTGTCGTTCCAGTCCCTCCAGGTGGCTTGGTAGATGCATCGGCGCGTTTATTGAGCGAGCCGTTAGCACGCGTCATTGGCCAATCGATTGTGATTGATAATCGCCAGGGAGCGAGTGGCAATATTGCCTATCAATACGTTGCCCGCAGCAAACCAGATGGCTACACCTTGCTGGCCTCTTACTCCGGATACCACGCAGCTAATCCTCTTCTCATGGATAAGTTAAATTGGGATCCATTTAAAGACTTTACGCCAATTGCTTTATTAACGGTCGCCATGAACGTCATTGCGATTCATCCCTCGGTTCCTGTAAATAACCTGAAAGAATTCATTGCGTATGCCAAAGCAAATCCCGGCAAGTTGAATTACGCTTCTCAAGGGAATGGCTCGGTCTCGCACATTGGAACTGAGATTTTTGAGCAAGCAACGGATATCAAATTAACTCATGTTCCCTACAAGGGGTCTGGGCAAGCGATTCAGGATGTATTGGCTGGACAAGTACAGGTCTTTATTACGACCCCGCCCTCGGTCATGGGCCACATTCAAGGCGGTAGGTTAAAGGCGCTAGCAGTTACTGGTAAAGCCCGGCACCCAATGATGCCCAATGTGCCAACGGTTACTGAGGCAGGTTTGCCAGGATTTGAGCTGGAGTCATGGGTTGCGCTATACGCCCCCGCAGGAACCCCAACGCCGATTGTGAACAAATTAACGCAGGATGTAAAAAAAGCCTTAGAACTGCCAGAAGCTAAACAACGGGCAGATGCCGCAGGAATTGAGCTACGTTATCTAAATCCGCAGGCAACCGATGCTTTGCTAAAAAGAGAAATTGCGTTAACGCAAAAAGCGATTAAAGCAGCAAACATCAAGATTGATTGATTGCAATTGGATCTGAAAGTTGTTGGGCGAGAGCGTTTGCAGCGCTGAGCAACAAGCGATCTTGTCCGGGTCCTGCAACCAATGTGACTCCGACTGGCAGACCATTAGGTCCTGCAGTAACTGTCAGATTCATGCATGGCAAACCAAGTAAGGTCCAGCCGCGACTAAAAATGGGGTCGCCGGTTTGCTCCAAGGTCTTTGGGGCCTCACCGGGTGCGCTTGGTGCAATCAAAATATCAACCTGATCCTCAAACAGTTGCTTGATGGCAGCTCGCCCTAATTTAGCCTTGAGGAGTGCGTCATGATATTGGTCATACGCAATCGCATCGCCGCGCTCAATAATCGCTTTGAGAGTTGGACTGATTTGATCAAAATGATTGAGCTTTTCAAAGGTAAAACTTTTAGCCATCTCAAAAAGCATGATCGTGGTTTGGGTCTCACTCAGCTTGGCGCAATCCATCGGTAGGGCAATTTCTCCAACACCGCCTTTGGCAAACCCCTTCGCTGCAAAGCTTGCGAGTGAAAGGGCAGCCGCGGTTTCAGGTTGGGCAAGAGCAAAATCATCGGTCTTACAAATCCCAACGCGGATCTTCGACTCTAAGGGAGTAATGTTCATGAGATCATGATCAGCCGACATCGCAGCAACACCTAAGGCCACATCCGATACGGTGCGACCAAAAACACCAAGCGTATCAAGAGATACCGATAGGCTCTTGACACCACCAATACTAATCTTGCCGTAGCTGGGTTTATAGCCAACTACCCCGCAGTAACTCGCCGGCCGAATAATCGAGGCGGCCGTTTGGCTTCCTGTCGCAAGAGGAACCATGCAATCAGCAACTGCCGCAGCAGAGCCGCTCGAGGATCCACCGGGAGTGTGATCGAGATTACGTGGATTGCGGGTGGGGCCCGGTTTGAAGCTGGCAAACTCGGTGGTCACTGTTTTGCCCAGCACGATTGCGCCAGCCTCACGCATCAGCGATACCGAAACCGCATCGCAGACCGGATGATTATTGCCATAGATGGGTGAGCCGTAATTGGTGGGTAGATCATGCGTATCAAATAGATCCTTCACGCCAATCGGAAGGCCGTGTAATATCCCTTGAATCGGTCCACGATCCAGTTCACGGGCTTGGGTTTGGGCATGTATCTTGGCAAAGCTTACCCAGGCATGTACCTCGGGCTCACGTATCCCAATTTGATTTAAGCAATCATTAAGCAGATCCTCAGCCTTGATCTCGCGTTGGGCGAGTGCTTTTGCGGCTTGAGTAGCACTAAGGTTGGCTAGATTTTTAAAAGATGCCATCGTTTGGGCTTAAATGCGTTTATGCTCGTGGTTTCGTTGATTGACCCTTTTAGAATACCCCAATTTACCTCTTTATCCCCCACTATTTGTATGAGTCAAAGTAATTCCTCTCACAGCACTCGCGAAGCTTGGTTGCAAGATGGCGTCCGTCATTTGGAACCTATTTTTGCTAAGGCTGGCTATGCCATTCCGCCAGTGCGGGTCTCGTGTGGCTTTCCGGCATCGAGTAGCCCACGAACCACTTTAGGACAATGCTGGCCGCGCGAGCGCTCGGGCGGTGGTGTGAATGAGATCTTTATCTCACCGAAGTTAGATGATCCCGTTACGCTTCTCGATACGCTCTTGCATGAGCTATGCCATGCAGTTGATGATTGCCACAGTGGTCATGGTGAGGATTTCAAAGGGATTTGCCAAGCCGTTGGTCTTGAAGGACCTGCGCGCATGGCGCATGCATCCGAAGCCTTGCAAGTGCGCTTGATGACCATTAGTCAAAAGTTAGGCCCTTATCCTCATCAAGCCATTGTGTTTCCGCCACCGCGAGCCAGCAATCTCAGTCGCAATAAGGCCAAGTGCCCCCAATGCGGTTATGAGGTGACGCTCTTAAAGCGCTGGGCCAGTTATGGCGCACCTATTTGCCCCAAAGATAAGCTCCGCATGGAAGAGCTCGCACTATCAATCCCCGCAGCTGATACCGATGAGGAAGCCAAGGAAAAAGAACGCCAGGCTGAACGTGAAATCCGTCGAGCTATCAGCTAGTAAAATCAATTTTTTAATCGATGAGACATGATTCATGAACACAAGAAAGAAAATAACTAATCCTAAAATTGCCGTGATTCCAGGTGACGGAATCGGTAAAGAGGTGATGCCGGAGGGCGTGCGTGCTTTAGAAGCGGCTGCCAAAAAGTTTGGTATTCAATTTCAGTTTGATCATTTTGATTTCGCTAGCTGCGATTACTACCAACAGCACGGCAAGATGATGCCGGATAACTGGTTTGATACCCTCATGAAGTACGACGCCATCTTCTTTGGGGCTGTGGGAATGCCCAACATCTTGCCTGACCATCTATCCTTATGGGGCAGCTTGATCCAGTTCCGTCGTGGCTTTGATCAATACGTCAATCTGCGCCCAGTACGTTTATTGCCTGGTGTACCGTGCCCACTAGCGAACCGTAAACCCGGTGATATCGATTTCTTAGTGGTGCGTGAGAACACGGAAGGGGAATACTCAGCGGTTGGCGGCAAGATGTTTGCTGATACCGAGCGCGAGATTGTGGTTCAGGAATCAGTTTTCTCACGTCATGGTGTCGATCGAATTCTGAAGTTTGCTTTTGATCTTGCACAGAGTCGCCCCAAAAAACATTTAACTTCGGCAACCAAATCCAATGGTATTGCGATCACAATGCCGTATTGGGATGAGCGTGTCGAAGCAATGGCTAAAAACTATGCCAATGTACGAACGGACAAGTACCATATCGATATCTTGACCGCTCAGTTTGTGATGAACCCTGATCGCTTCGATGTTGTGGTTGCCTCTAATTTATTTGGTGACATCCTCTCTGATTTAGGACCCGCATGCACCGGCACGATTGCCGTTGCACCGTCGGCCAGTATTAATCCGGAAGGGAAGTTCCCATCGCTCTTTGAGCCCGTGCACGGGTCGGCCCCAGACATTTATGGCAAGAACATTGCCAATCCCATTGGTCAAATCTGGAGCGGCGCACTCATGCTGGACCACTTAGGCTATCCAGACGCCGGTGCTCGGGTGTTTGCTGCCATCGAATCGGTCCTGTCTGCTGGGCCTGCTCATGCACCACTCACACCTGACATTGGGGGCAAAGCGAGCACTCAAGATTTAGGTAAAGCGATTGCTGCGGCGATCTAGAGTTGACTAGAGACCCCAAATTGGGGTCTTTTTACTGGCTTTCTCGATTGCCTGTAAAACCTTTTCATGCTCGGCGCAATCGAGTTCGCTTGCTTTGAAGTAGATTAAGTCGCTCGGTAGCGGGGCTTTTGTTAAGCCATCTTTACCGGTGACACTGTAATCAATTAAATCAATGGTGAGGTCATCCTGACCTCGGGTCATGGCTAAATACACCTCTGCTAAGAGCTGAGCGTCGAGTAAGGCGCCATGCAGAGTGCGGTGCTCGTTACTCACTGCAAAGCGCTCACATAAGGCATCAAGCGAATTGCGTTTACCCGGAAACATCCGACGCGCATCTACAAGCGTATCGGTAACCTTGGCAGCAAGCTCTGAGAAGCTCGGGCGCTTAAGTAGGGCGTATTCATTGTTGAGAAATGACAAATCAAAGGGCGCATTATGAATAATCACCTCAGCCCCAGCAATGAACTCAGTGAGCTCATCCACAATTTGTGCAAATAGTGGTTTGTCAGATAAAAACTCGCGGGATAGACCGTGCACTGCAAAGGCACCCTCGGCAATATCGCGCTCGGGGTTGATGTAATGATGGAGGGTTTTACCGGTTTGGCGGCGATTGATGAGCTCAATACAGCCGACCTCAATAATGCGATCGCCGGTGGCTGGATTTAAGCCTGTGGTTTCAGTATCCAGAATAATTTGGCGCATGCCCAATTGTAAAACGCTTAGGTATTCTCTAGATCCTCTGGGGGTATCTCAAGGGGGCCACGTCCCGCATAGCGATCCAGGTATAGGTAAATGACCGGAGTAATGAACAAGGTCACAAACTGGGAAAGGACCAACCCGCCCACCACACTCACGCCCAGGGGTTGACGTAACTCAGCGCCAGCACCAATTCCGAGTGCTATTGGGAGGGCGCCCACGATTGCAGTGAGGGTGGTCATCATGATGGGCCGAAAACGCAAGATACATGCTGAGCGGATTGCTTCAGTAGGACTCATCCCTTGTTTACGTTGGGCCTCGAGTGCGAAGTCGATCATCAAGATAGCATTTTTCTTAACAATGCCGATGAGCATCAAAATACCGATCGTCGCAATAATCGTGAGCTCCATCCCAAACATCCATAAAGAGAGCAGGGCGCCGATCGCCGCAGAGGGTAAACCGGCCAAAATGGTGATGGGGTGAATGTAGCTCTCATACAGAACACCGAGCAAGATATAGATCACTGCGAGCGCAGCAATAATCAGAATAAATTGCCCGCTCTGATTGCCTTTGAAGACCTTTGCATCGCCCCCATAGCTCGTAATGATAGAGGAAGGCAGCTTAATCTCTTTGACGTATTTCTCAATCGCATCGGTGGCCTGCCCCAGAGCGATATCGGGGGCTAGATTAAATGAGAGGGTTACCGCCGGAATTTGTCCTTGATGGTTGACCGCAGTCGGACCAATGGAGCGCTTGAAGCTTGCAAGACTCGAGAGCGGAATCAGTTGATTGGTTGAACGCCCTCGCACAAATACTTTGCCTAGATCAGTTTCAAACTGGCGCTGATCCTCAGCAGGCTCTAAAATAACAGAGTAGGTGTTGACGCTTGTGTAAATGGTGGAGACCTGACGCTGACCAAAGGCGTTGTATAAAGCCTGACGAATATCCGCAATGGTGACCCCCGCTTGCGCCGCCTTCTCACGATTAATATCAATTTGCACATTAAGGCCACGTAGTTGAGAGTCCGAGGTGACATCCCGAAAAAGGGGATCGCTGCGTAATTTCTCCAGCATCTTCTCAGACCATTCATTGACCCCTTCAAAGCCAACGCTTTGCAAGGTAAATTGATAACGGCTCTTGCTAGATCGGCCCCCAAGTTGCAGATTCTGAATCGGGCGCATGAACACCTGTAGGCCGGGGACCTCTCTAAACTTTACACGCAAACCCTCGAGCACCTTGGTCATGGACTCACGATCGCCGCGGGGTTTGAGCACAATAAAGAAGCGCCCGGTATTGCTACCCGCACTCAGGCCGCCCCCAAGAATCGAGACAAAGCTTGCTACATTCGGATCATTGGCCACAATCTCTGCAGCGCGATCTTGTAACTCCAGCATCGCCTTGTACGAGATATCTTGATCGGCTTCAGTCGTTGCCGTGATTTGTCCAATATCCTCTTCCGGGAAAAATCCTTTCGGGGTATAGATGAACATCGCAATGGTAATGACAAAGGTTGCAATAGCTAACCACAAAACCTGCTTACGATTTGCGAGCGCCAGATCCAAGTAATGCACATAGGTCTTTTGGGTCCAATTAAACCAACGATCAAAGTGACTGTTAATTGCATACTCACGAGCATGCTGGCCAGGTTTTGGTAGGTAACGGCTACAAAGCATCGGTACCAAGGAGAGCGATACCACAGCGGAGACCAAGATGGCGAGTGAAACTACGACAGCAAACTCACGAAAGAGGAGTCCAGTCGGGCCTTCCATGAAGAAAAGGGGAATAAAGACCGCCACCAAGGATAGAGAGATTGAGATGATGGTAAATCCAACCTCACGACTACCTTTCAGGGCAGCCTTCAGGGGGCTCATGCCCTGATCGACATATCGCACGATGTTCTCAAGCACCACAATGGAATCATCAACCACCAAACCTACCGCCAACGTAATCCCCAAGAGCGACACGTTGTCTAAGCTGTAGCCCATGAAGTAGAGCAGGAAGAAGGCACCAATTAAGGAAATAGGCAGACTTAGGGATGGAATGATGGTGGCTGAGAGGTGTTTGAGGAACAGGAATATCACCAGTACCACCAAAGCAACGGTTAATGCCAGAGTGAAATTGACGTCACTAATTGCCTCCCGAATCGAGGAAGAGCGATCATTAATCAGTGTGAGTTTGATCGAGGCTGGGAGTTGCTTCTCAAACTGTGGGATCATCGCTTTTACCGCATCTACCACTTTGACGGTATTGGCATTGGGCTGGCGCTGAATCGCGAGTGCAATCGAGCGCTCACCATTGGTGGTGGAGAGGGTGCGAACGTTCTCATAACTCTCAACCACATCAGCTACATCGCGCAGATAAATTGGTAACCCATTTTTCTGGGCAATGATGAGGTTGGCAAAATCTGAGGCACTCACTAATTGCTTGTTGGCATAAATGGTTAATAACTGCCGAGGCCCCTCTAAAACTCCGACTGGTGTATTGGAGTTTGCTTTATTGATGGCAATCGAGAGATCTTCCATCGTGAGGTTGTGCGTTGCCAGGGAGTCGGGCCGCGCTTGCACACGAATGGCGTAGCGCTTAATGCCATACACAATAATTTGTGCTACTCCATTAATCGTCGATAGCGTTGGAGAAATCAGATTCTCTGCGTAATCATTGAGCTCGGATAAATCCATCGACGGCGAGGTCATGCCGATGATGAGGACCGGCGCATCAGCAGGATTAACCTTGCGATAGGAGGGTGGCACGGTCATCTCGATTGGTAGGCGGCGCTGGGCGCGTAATAATGCCGCTTGCACATCGACCGCGGCTTTATCGATGTCACGATCGTTATTAAATTCCAGGGTGATGTTGGTCGTACCCAAGAAATTAGTGGAGCTAATCACTGAAATACCATCGATGGTCGAGAACTCTTTCTCGAGCGGTAGAGCGACAGACGCTGCCATATTCTCGGGTGAGGCGCCTGGCAGGGAGGCTGATACAGAGATCACCGGCGTATTAAAACTGGGCAAGGCCGCAACCGGGATGCGAGTGTACGCTACCGCACCAGCAATCACCGTCACTACTGAGAGCAGGACGGTCATGACGGGCCGTCGGATACAAAGCTCAGAGAGCGTCATTTTTTGTCAGCGGGTTTGGATTCAGGTTTGGGGGCGTCAGCGGGCTTTGCAGGCGTCACTTTATTTTCTCGGATCTTGGTGCCGGGGCGCAGATTTTGTTTGCCTTCGATCACCACTCGCTCGCCAGTTTCGACACCAGTAATTGCAGCTTTGCCCTGGTACTCGTAGCTTACTTTGATAGGTTTGAGGCTGACCTTGTCTTCAGCCCCCACCACATAGATAAAGCGCCCGCGCGGATTAATTACTACCGCTTGGGATGGAACCAAAATGGCATCCTTTAAGGTATTGGCTTCGAGTTTGACCCGAGCAAATTGTCCAGGTAATAGCGTGCGTTTGTCATTAGCAATTTGTGCCTTGACCCTGACTGCCCCAATCGCTGGATCGACCTGATTATCGATTACCAAGACTTTTCCCTCGTAGACCTGGGTGCGGTTATCGCCCACCGTCACTGATACCTTTAAGTTGGCGGGATCGGTTTGCATCAATAGAGGAATGTTGTCCTCACCCACAATAAATTGGACATTAATGGGGTCTAGCTGAGTGATTGTCACCATCGCACCCAAGGCAGTGGTTGCGGTGGAGCTGGAGGCTGTGGTCACAATATTGCCAGGTGCCACCAAGGAGCCAGGGAACACATTAATAATGCCCGCGCGCCCATCAATCGGTGCGCGAATGTAATCAAAGGAGAGTTGCACCTCAGCCGCGCGCGCAGTAGCAGCAGCAGATTTGGCATTGGCCTCGGCAGTATCTAAACCTGCTTTGGAAATAAAGTTTTGAGCGACCAGTTCTTTGGCGCGTTGCAACTGACGTTGTGCATCGTCGGCTACGGCTTTGGCTTTATCGTAATTGGCGCGATCATTGCGATCGTCTAAGGTGAAGAGGAGTTGTCCCTTCTTGACCTCTTGACCTTCTTTAATATGAATCTCTTTGACCACGTTGCTCACCTGTGGACGGACATCCACAATATTGGCTGCCACAACGGTTCCAGTTGATTCAATAATGATGGGGATATCTTGTTTCTCGAGGACCAGGGTAACCACCGTTTGTGGCCCACCACGTTTGCTCTCGGGTGGGAAAAAATGATCATAGGCTTTATCACCGGCATAAATGAATACCACGGTCGCAACGACCCACCATTTGCGCTTGATCAGAAACGCCAAAAAATGTTTGAGGTCGATTTTCTGGAGTCGGGTGACGAGTTGGCAACCCCAGGCCATGATGGTTTGTTTGACTCGGGCAATAAAGGTTGGAGGTTTGGTCACAGCGCTAGTCTAAATTGCTTTGTTATTTAAAGAGTTAAAGCATTCTCTCACAAGCCCAAGCAGGGCGCAGATCAGTTGTTGGACAAAAAGGCTTCTACACCTTGATTGGCGAGTTGATCAGCCAGTTCATTCCCGGGGTGGCCGTTGTGGCCACGGACCCAGTGCCACTGAATTTCATGGAGGGGCAAAAGGGCGTCGAGCTCTTGCCAAAGATCGACATTCTTGACCGGGGATTTGTCTGCTGTCCTCCATCCCCGCGCCTTCCAACCGGCCAGCCATTCACTCACTCCTTTTTGGACATATTGGGAGTCGGTGTAGAGATCGACCACGCTGGCTTGTTTGAGAGCCTTGAGTGCATGGATCACCGCACTGATTTCCATGCGATTGTTGGTGGTGTCATAAGCGCCCCCATGCAAGTGTTTCTCATGCGCACCCGATCGCAGCACCACTCCCCAGCCACCCGGACCGGGATTGCCTTTGCAAGCGCCGTCGGTATAGATCGTGATATGGGGTTTGCTCATGCGCTCTTTATACCTCTTCGGTAACTTTGTGGGAAGTTTGCTGAGCAGCCGGGTTGAGTTGTGGAAGCGCCAAAGCTTGTTTAGGAACGCGCCCTACCAAACGGGTGCCCGGATGGCGCTTAATCGCCGAGATTAAAAAGACCGAACCAAAGATCGGCCACCAGCGATTGCCCATTTTTTCAAGGAAGGCCATACGGACCATATTTTTCTCTTTACGCAACGGCAGGCGATAGCACGCAAAGTGACCACGATCGAGGGAGTAGTCGAGTAATTTCAACCAATCCTTTACACGCAGCAAACTTAGGAACTGACCCTCACGCGGTAAATAGTTTTTACCAATTAAACGTCCTGCATATTGCCGCAAGCCCCAAAGACTCGCCGGATTAAAGCCTGAGATCACAACGCGGCCCTCGGGCATTAAGACGCGATCGACCTCGCGCAGAATCTGGTGTGGGTCTTGGGCAAACTCCAAGACATGCGGCAGCACCACTAAGTCAATGGATTGATCAGCAAATGGTAATTCCTCCGGAATCCCTTCAATCGGTTGGTAGGGCAGATCGCCATCGGCTTTCGCAATCCCATGGGGAAGCAGTATTAGTTTCAGTGAAATCCGATTTTCTGCGAGGGTATTGATTTGCGGTAAACCAATTTGCAAGGCGTAATAGCCAAACACATCCACAACCGCTTGATTGAAGAGCTCTTGCTCGGATTTCAGAATATATTGCCCTGGAGGCGATTGCAGCCACGTCTCCCACGAACTCTCGGGTGGAGTATCGGTCTGCACGTTCGGTGGGGTCGTTGGTATCATAGATGGATTATCTTGTGTCCTAAGGTGTTGCCATGGTTTCAAATTCCTTATTGCAAGTGTGGCCCATACCTGCCTTTACCGACAACTACATCTGGTGCATTCACGATCAACATTCGGCTATTTTGGTTGACCCTGGTGAGGCAAAGCCGGCGATTGATTATGTAACTCAACAGAACCTGCGCCTTACCGGAATTCTAATCACTCATTACCACGCTGACCATATTGGTGGATTACCGGAGATCCTCGCGTGGGCAAGCCAAGGTGGCCTCTCGGTCCCGGTGTATGGCCCTGCTAGCGAGGATATTGCCCTGCGCAGTCATGCACTCTTTGAGGGTGATACCGTAACATTTGATGCACCAAAGATCCAACTGCAGGTCTTGGAGGTTCCCGGGCATACCTTGGGTCACATCGCCTATGTAGCGCGCAGCGAGGATAACGCCGGACAGACCCCAAAATTATTCTGTGGCGACACACTCTTTGCTTCAGGATGCGGGCGGCTTTTTGAAGGCACACCCACCCAAATGTCGAGCTCACTAGCAAAGTTCTTGGCCTTACCCCCCGACACCTTGGTGTATTGCACCCACGAGTACACCTTATCCAATATTCGTTTTGCACTCGCGGTTGAGCCAGACAATTCAGCCTTAATCGAGTGGTCGCAAACAGCCGATGCCTTACGTCAGCGCAATCAACCCACGGTACCCACTACGATTGGCCATGAGAAGCGGGTTAATCCATTCATGCGCTGTGATCAAACCCCGGTGATTGCCGCTGCGCGTGCGCAAATTGGGCAAGACCTTAAAAGTCCCGCGGAGGTTTTAGCGGTCGTGCGGGCATGGAAGGATCGGTTCTAAGATGATGCGCCGCTCACTCTTGCTGATTGCCAGCGCAGTTGTTCTAGCGTTGAGCGGTTGTGCCAGTACTTCGCCCGAGTGGTCTTCAAGCACTGATTCGCGGCGTGATCCGCGAGCCGCCAAAGCTCCGCGCGTGGATCTTAGTAAGCAATCGGTTAGTAGCATCATGGCGCCCTCGAATGATCTTTGGATCCAGATCCGTCAAGGCTTTGCGCTCCCTGAACTTGATAGCCCATTGGTCGAGCAGCAAACGCAATGGCTTATGAAACGCCCGGATTACGTTGATCGATCCATGGCACGCTCTTCGCGCTATCTCTTTTATATCGTTGAAGAGGTCAACCGTCGCAATATGCCTACCGAGATTGCGCTACTTCCATTTGTTGAGAGCGCTTTCAATCCAGAAGCCAAGTCAACCGCAAAGGCAATGGGGATCTGGCAGTTCATGCCCAGAACCGGCCAAGACTTTAAGTTAACCCAGAATGTGTTTCGGGATGAACGCCGCGATGTGTTGCAATCAACGAATGCAGCTCTCGATTATCTCCAGCGCCTCTATAAGCAATTTGGCGATTGGCAACTCGCACTAGCCGCATATAACTGGGGAGAGGGGAATGTTGCCCGGGCGATTAAACGCAATCAAGCCCAGCGTAAGCCCACGGATTATCAAAGCCTCACGATGCCGCGCGAGACCCGTGAGTATGTACCCAAGTTGATGGCCTATAAAA
Organism: Polynucleobacter sp.; assembly: GCA_040400365.1. Lineage (GTDB taxonomy): Bacteria > Pseudomonadota > Gammaproteobacteria > Burkholderiales > Burkholderiaceae > Polynucleobacter. The sequence goes on from JBBAQJ010000005.1 coordinate 51,743, forward strand.
ACATTGTGCAAAATCCCGGGGCGTACAACATCGTCTTGCCGGAGCTTGAGAACCACCCCTATTTTGTAGCGATTGATGTGACCCGCGATATTGATGTGGATGTTGCTGCCCAATTGGCCGAGATGTCCTTGGAGGATTTTCGTAATCTCAATCCAGCATTCAATAAACCCGTGATCTTGGCCGCAACCGATCAGCAGATGCTTTTACCATTTGCGCGCGCCGAGCTGTTTCAGATGAATTTGTCCAACTACACGAAGCCCTTATCGTCATGGACCGCACTCAAGGTCACCAAAAGCGAGACCCCCGAGCAATTAGCAAGCCGACTCGCTTTAAATCCCGAGACCATTCGGGATGTCAATAACATCCCCCGTGGCATGCGGATTCGGGCGGGATCAACCGTTTTAATCCCTAAACCCCCAGGAAAAGAGTCGGATATTCCCGAGTATCTGGCTGAGCATGGGCAATTAAAGCTCGACAAGGCGACCCCTCCCAAACCCAAGACCAGTAAGCCAGCGCAGGCAAGTGCTACAAACAAATCTGCCCCCAAAAAGGCCGCCAACCCCAAGACCGCAAGCACTCAGCAAAAATCCCCATCGACAAACACCGCAAAATCAGCGAAAACTGGAACCACCTCCGGCTCTGGAGTAAGTGCCAGTGTAAAAACGGCTCCTTAATCCCGAGCCATTGATTATTTTGCTGTGAAGGGAATGCAGGATGAGTACGGGCTACAAATCATTTCATGAGAACTCTATTCGGGATCCAAAATCATTTTGGTCCGAGCAGGCCAAATTAGTTGATTGGCATCAGCCGTTCTCACAAGTCCTTGATTATTCCAATCCACCCTTTGCTAAGTGGTTTGTCGGTGGGCAAACCAATTTGTGCCATAACGCCGTTGATCGGCATTTAAAGGATCGCGCTAATCAAATCGCACTGGTTGCGGTCTCCACCGAAACCAATCAAGAGCACGCCTATACATTTGCAGAGCTGCATGATGAGGTCAATCGTATGGCTGCGATCTTGCAAGCCAACGGAGTGAAGAAGGGCGATCGTGTTTTGATCTACATGCCAATGATTGCGCAGGCCTGCTTTGCAATGCTCGCCTGTACTCGCATCGGCGCAATTCATTCGGTGGTCTTTGGTGGATTTGCATCGCATAGTTTGGCTTCCCGGATCGATGATGCAAAGCCCAAGATGATTATTACTGCGGAAGCCGGAATGCGCGGTGGCAAGGCGGTGCCTTACAAGCCGCTGCTCGATGAGGCGATCACGTTATCAACTGCCAAACCTGAGAAGGTATTGATTGTGAACCGCGGCCTCTCTGAGTTCACGACCGTGGCCAACCGCGATTTGGATTACGCCACCGAGCGTGAGAAGCATCTCAATACCAAGGTTCCCGTCGAGTGGGTCGATGCAACCCACCCCTCGTATATTTTGTACACCTCGGGCACCACTGGCAAACCAAAGGGGGTGCAGCGCGATACCGGTGGGTATGCAGTTGCACTCGCAAGCTCGATGCGCCTCATCTTTGGTGGTAATCCGGGTGAGACCATGTTTACGACCTCGGATATTGGTTGGGTGGTTGGGCATAGCTACATTATTTATGGGCCATTGATTAATGGCATGGCCACCATCATGTACGAGGGCACACCCTTGCGCCCTGATGCAGGTATTTGGTGGAGCTTGGTTGAGAAATACAAGGTGTCGGTGATGTTCTCCGCCCCCACCGCAGTGCGGGTGCTCAAGAAACAGGACCCTGCCTTCCTCAGTAAATACAACTTATCGACATTACGGACTTTGTTCTTAGCCGGTGAGCCGCTCGATGAACCAACGGCATCGTGGATTCATGATGCGCTAAAGAAGCCCGTAGTGGATAACTACTGGCAGACCGAGACCGGTTGGCCGATTTTGGCGATTCAGCGCGGCGTTGAGGTGATGCCACATAAATTTGGCTCTCCTGGCGTGCCGGTCTATGGCTACAACATGAAACTTCTTGACGAGGCGACTGGTGCTGAGTTGGGCCCAGATCAAAAGGGTGTGGTTGCCATTGAAGGGCCCTTGCCACCCGGATGCATGCAAACCGTATGGGGTGATGATCAACGGTTTATCAAGACCTATTGGGAGACGGTGCCTGGCAAGATGGTGTATTCCACCTTTGATTGGGCGATTAAAGATAAGGACGGTTACTTCTTCATCTTAGGCCGTACCGATGATGTGATTAACGTCGCCGGACATCGATTGGGGACACGCGAGATCGAAGAGAGTATCTCAAGTCATGCCAATGTCGCCGAAGTGGCGGTCGTTGGCGTGGAGGATCAACTCAAGGGGCAGGTAGCCATCGGCTTTGTGATTGCAAAAGATGCCAGTAAAACGACCAATATGGAAGCAGAGGTCATGAAGACCGTCGACTCTCAATTGGGTGCGGTGGCAAGACCCGCTCGCGTGTACTTGGTGAGTGCATTACCAAAGACGCGTTCGGGCAAGATTGTGCGGCGGGCATTGCAAGCGGTTGCGGAAGGGCGCGATCCTGGGGATATCAGCACGATGGAAGATCAATCGGTTCTGGCGCAGATCAAACAGGTGATTGGAAAGTAGCAGGGCAAAGTAAACGGTTTTGCGTGAAGGCAGGGTGAGGGGCAGAGAACTGGTATCATTACACATACCAGTAACTAATAATTTGCCCTAGCGCTTAAAGACACTTACCTCCCCGCAATTTCGCCTCGGGTATGTCTTTTGGGGCAAAAAGTGTTGGACGGCAACAGGGTATTGGAGATTGTTTGTCGCCCTTGCTTCCTTCCTTTCCCCCCGCTGTTTTAGCTCTTGCTGATGGATCTATTTTTTCTGGTCAAAGTATCGGCGCTCCTGGTGAGACCAGCGGGGAAGTTGTTTTCAATACCGCATTAACGGGTTATCAAGAAATCATCACTGATCCCAGTTACGCACGCCAGCTTGTCACCTTAACCTATCCGCACATCGGCAATGTGGGTGTCAATGCCCAAGACGCGGAGTCAGCAAAAATCTATGCAGCGGGCCTCATCATTAAAGATTTATCCGCACGCGTCTCAAACTTTCGAGCCGAAGACAGTCTCGATCATTATCTGCGCGCTGCCAAAGTTCCTGGTATCAGTGGCATTGATACTCGCAAGTTAACTCGCCTGTTACGCGATCGCGGTGCTCAATCAGGCGCGATTGTGGCTGGAAAGATTGGCGATGATATGGATGCGCTTGCCAGGCGTGCTTTAAGTCTGGCCAAGGCATTTCCTGGTATGGCGGGCCTGGATCTTGCGCAAGTAGTTACCACCAATGCTGCCTATGAATGGCAGGAAGGTGAGTGGCAGTTGCATGGCGAGCATGGTAAACCGTCATTCCGAGTGATGAAGAACCCAAGCAAGCGAGTTGTGGCCTATGACTTTGGTGTCAAACGCAATATTTTGCGCATGCTGGCTGAGCGGGGTTGTGCATTGACGGTCGTACCTGCCAAAACCCCGGTGGCTGAAGTATTAGCCTTAAAGCCCGATGGCGTATTTTTATCCAATGGCCCTGGCGACCCCGAGCCATGTGATTATGCGATTAGTGCGGCTCAAACCATTATTAGTAAAAATATCCCGACCTTTGGTATTTGCTTAGGTCATCAGATCATGGGCTTGGCTGCGGGTGCGAAGACCTTGAAGATGAAGTTTGGGCACCACGGTGCGAACCATCCTGTAAAAGATTTAGACAGTGGTCGGGTGGCGATCACGTCACAGAACCATGGTTTTGCAGTTGACGCCAAGACTTTGCCGAATGATTTGCGGGTGACGCATATTTCCTTATTTGATGGATCCTTGCAAGGCCTCGCCTGGAAAGATAAGCCAGCGTTTTGTTTTCAGGGGCACCCAGAAGCCTCCCCAGGCCCACACGACATTGCCTATTTATTTGATCGCTTCATGCACCTCATGAATGCTGCTGGCCAAGGAGCGCGCTAATGCCAAAGCGTACCGACATTCAGAGTATTTTGATTATTGGCGCTGGCCCCATTGTGATTGGACAGGCTTGCGAGTTTGATTACTCAGGTGCACAAGCATGTAAAGCCTTGCGCGAAGAGGGCTATCGCGTCATTCTGGTGAATAGTAATCCAGCGACCATCATGACCGATCCGGAGATGGCCGATGTGACCTACATCGAGCCGATTACCTGGGAAGTGGTAGAGCGCATCATTGCCACTGAGAAGCCCGATGCGATTTTACCCACCATGGGTGGCCAGACCGCACTGAACTGTGCTCTCGATTTGCATCGCCATGGTGTTCTCAAAAAATACAATTGCGAGCTCATTGGTGCATCCCCTGAAGCAATTGATAAAGCCGAGGATCGTCAGAAGTTTAAAGACGCGATGACCAAAATTGGTTTGGGCTCGGCAAAGTCTGGGATTGCGCATTCGATGGAAGAGGCGATTGCCGTGCAGCAACGCATTCAGTCAGAAACAGGTAGCTCAGGATTCCCGGTAGTGATTCGGCCTTCGTTCACCATGGGTGGATCGGGCGGTGGTATTGCTTACAACCGTGAAGAGTTTGAAGAGATTTGCAAACGCGGTCTGGATCTGTCACCAACTCGAGAGCTTTTGATTGAAGAGTCACTCTTAGGCTGGAAAGAGTTCGAGATGGAGGTGGTACGCGATCGTGCCGATAACTGCATCATCGTTTGCTCGATTGAGAACTTAGACCCGATGGGCGTGCACACCGGGGATTCGATCACGGTGGCCCCTGCACAAACGCTCACCGATAAAGAGTATCAAATCATGCGTAACGCCTCGATTGCGGTCTTGCGTGAGATTGGCGTAGATACCGGCGGGTCGAATGTGCAGTTCTCAATTAATCCAGTCGATGGCCGCATGATCGTGATTGAGATGAACCCACGGGTCTCACGCTCATCCGCGCTTGCATCGAAGGCCACGGGTTTTCCAATTGCCAAGGTCGCTGCCAAATTAGCGGTGGGCTACACCTTAGATGAGTTGCAAAACGATATTACGGGTGGCGCTACGCCGGCATCGTTTGAGCCCAGCATTGACTATGTCGTGACCAAGATCCCACGCTTTGCCTTTGAGAAATTTCGTGAAGCCGATCCACGCTTAACCACCCAAATGAAATCCGTGGGTGAGGTGATGGCGATTGGCCGGACCTTCCAAGAGTCATTCCAAAAAGCCTTGCGGGGTCTTGAGGTAGGCGTCGATGGCCTAGATGAGAAATCCACCGACCTCGAAGACATCATTGCTGAGATCGGTGAGCCGGGCCCAGATCGCATTTGGTACGTGGCCGATGCCTTCCGCATGGGCATGGGGATTGATGAGGTATTTGAAGAGACCAAAATTGACCCATGGTTCTTGGAGCAAATCGAAGAGCTCGTTGAGATTGAGAATGCAGTTAAAGAGCATACCCTGCCTAGCCTCAGTGCTGCGGAGATGCGGTTCTTAAAGCAAAAAGGATTTTCAGATCGGCGTCTCGCCAAATTATTAAGGACCGATGCGACGGCGGTGCGCCAAGCGCGTCATCGGCATGGGGTATTTCCTGTCTACAAGCGGGTCGATACCTGCGCAGCCGAGTTTGCAACCAATACGGCATACATGTACTCGACCTACGAAGCAGAGCATGGCGAGTGCGAGTCACAGCCCACACAGCGCGAGAAGATCATGGTGCTTGGCGGTGGACCCAACCGGATTGGCCAGGGCATCGAGTTTGATTACTGCTGCGTGCATGCAGCACTTGCAATGCGTGACGATGGTTACGAAACCATCATGGTGAACTGTAATCCCGAGACCGTGTCGACCGACTACGACACCTCGGATCGTTTGTATTTCGAGCCCCTCACTTTAGAGGACGTATTGGAGATCGTTGCCAAGGAGAAGCCTAAGGGTGTGATCGTTCAGTATGGCGGACAAACGCCATTAAAGCTTGCCCTGGATCTCGAGGCCAATGGTGTACCGATTATCGGTACTTCGCCCGACATGATTGATGCTGCCGAGGATCGGGAGCGCTTCCAAAAGCTCTTACATGACCTCAAATTACGTCAACCGCCCAATCGCACTGCACGCGCTGAGGATGAAGCTCTAAAGTTGGCCGAAGAGATTGGTTACCCCTTGGTGGTTCGTCCCTCCTATGTATTAGGTGGTCGGGCAATGGAGATTGTGCACGATGGACGCGATCTCGAGCGTTACATGCGTGAGGCTGTCAAGGTTTCCAATGATTCACCCGTATTGTTAGATCGCTTCTTAAATGATGCGATTGAGTGCGATGTGGATTGCATTTCCGATGGAACCCGAGTGTTTATTGGTGGGGTGATGGAACACATTGAGCAAGCGGGCGTACATTCGGGTGACTCGGCCTGCTCATTGCCGCCATACTCCTTATCGAAAGAGACCGTTGCTGAGCTTAAGCGTCAAACCGCAGCGATGGCCAAGGGCCTGAATGTGGTTGGTTTAATGAACGTGCAATTTGCCATTCAGCAAAGCGACGGCAAAGACACCATCTTTGTTCTTGAGGTCAATCCTCGTGCATCACGCACAGTGCCCTATGTATCAAAAGCAACTGGCCTGCAACTCGCAAAGATTGCAGCGCGTTGCATGGTCGGTCAAAGTCTTGATCAGCAGGGCATTATGGAGGAGGTGATTCCTCCGTACTACTCGGTTAAAGAGGCGGTGTTCCCATTTAATAAGTTCCCAGGCATTGATCCGATCTTAGGTCCTGAGATGCGCTCCACCGGTGAGGTGATGGGCGTGGGTAAAACCTTCGGGGAAGCCTTATTCAAATCGCAATTGGCAGCGGGTATCAAACTGCCGAAGAGCGGTAATGTGGTATTGACGGTAAAAGATGGCGATAAGCCACTTGCCGTCGTGGTTGCCAAGCTCCTGCACGAGATGGGCTTTCCAATGGTCGCCACCAAAGGCACTGCCGCCGCAATTGCGGCAGCAAATATTCCGGTATCGGTGGTGAACAAGGTTAAAGAAGGTCGTCCGCACATTGTGGATATGATTAAAAACGGTGAAATCACCTTGGTCTTTACAACCGTTGATGAAACCCGTAACGCGATTGCAGACTCTCGCTCGATTCGAACCACGGCACAGGCGAATGGTGTGACCTACTACACCACGATTAGTGCGGCACGCGCGGTGATGGAAGGGATGCAGGCGAAGGACTTGCTCGAGGTTTATTCCTTACAGAATTTACACATTTCGCTTAGCTAGTCTAAAATCGAACTTGATCGATTTTAAGGTTGAGCAGTATGAGTGCAAACACGATTCCCATTACCAAGCATGGCGCTGAGCTCTTGAAAGAAGAGCTCACGCGTTTAAAGCATGTGGAACGCCCAGCAGTAATTAATGCGATTTCTGAAGCGCGCGCCCAAGGCGATCTTTCGGAGAATGCCGAGTACGATGCCGCCAAAGAGAAGCAGGCGTTTATTGAAGGCCGTATCAAAGAGCTTGAGACCAAATTATCGGCTGCACAAATTATTGACCCTGCTTTACTCGAAGCAGAGGGTCGAGTCGTCTTTGGGGCCACCGTTGAGCTCGAAGATCTCGATGATGGTAAAAAAATGAGCTATCAAATCGTGGGCGATGATGAAGCCGACATCGCTGCTAATAAGATCTCAATTAGCTCCCCCATCGCTCGCGCCTTAATTGGCAAAGAAGAGGGTGATGTGGTGACTGTCCAAGCCCCTGCAGGCGCCCGAGAAGTTGAGATCCTCTCGGTTCGTTACATCTAATGACTCAGGCTGGTGCTGGGCAGCACCAAATTGCGGAACGCCTATTTCTCTTCATCAGTAGCCTTTGGGTTGGTAGCCTAATTACTGTTGGCTACTTGGTTGCGCCGACGCTATTTGCAACGCTCACCGATCGTCAGGTAGCCGGTATGGTGGCTGGCGCGATCTTTCAGGTGGAAGCGTATGTGAGTTTGGTGCTCTGTGTGGCGCTGCTGGTCTTAGCAAATCTCTTGGTAAGTCGTGGGTTGCAAGCTTATCGTGCGATTCGATGGATTTTGCTCGCCATGCTTGTGTGTGCGGCGCTTGGCAGCTTTGTATTGATGCCCTGGATGGAGAACTTACGCGAGGATGCGTTGTTGCAAGGCATGCCAGTGATGTATTCACCATCAGCGAGTTTGTTTGCCACCTTGCACGGTATCTCAAGCAGCGTTTTCTTAGTGCAAAGTCTATTGGGTCTTTATTTGGTTTGGCGATTAACCCAAAGCCGCTTTTTTGGGACTCGCTAAGCGAGTCTTGCGGCGCTTTGGTTTACTGGTGCTGGCCACAGCAGCTTTTTTAAAGCCCACACGCGAGCCACTGCTACGTTGATTAGTGCGTGCCGTTTGATAGGCGCGCGCCACTTTTTTACTGGGAACTACTTTCGCAGGCTTGGATTCAACGGGGCGCCACACTACGAGGAGTTTGCCAATGTGCTGAATCGGGGCCGCACTCAGGTCATTGCAAATTGATTCATACATTGCAATACGTGCGTCGCGATCGTCACCTAGCACACGGATCTTAATCAGGCCATGGCTTGATAGGGCGCGATCAATTTCTTTAGTAACGGCAGCTGTAAGTCCCTCATTACCGATCATGACGACGGGATTGAGAGCGTGGGCTTGCGCGCGGTGCGCCTTGCGTTGCGCTGGAGTCAGTGAGAGAGCAGTCATGCTTGCATCATAGAGGATTTCTGGGTCGTAATCGAAAACAAGGACAATAGAGTTTGTGGCAAAGAACAAGTTCAATAAAAATTGGTTGCACGATCATGTGAATGATCCGTACGTTAAGCTCGCGCAGAAAGAGGGCTATCGTGCGCGGGCGGCCTATAAACTCTCTGAGATCGACGAACAAGATCATCTCATTAAGGCTGGGATGACCGTGGTTGACTTGGGTAGCGCCCCAGGGAGCTGGAGTCAGTACATTCGTAATCGCTTAGTGCAGCTTCGCAAACACTCCACACCCGAGACAGCGGGTAAGCCCGATGGTTGCATCATCGCAATTGATCTCTTGCCGATGGAGCCCGTAGCAGATGTCACCTTTATTCAAGGAGATTTTCGGGAGGAGGAAGGCTTGCGTGCTCTCGAGGCTGCCTTACCCCCAGACGCAAATGGCAAAGTCGATTTAGTGCTCTCTGATATGGCGCCCAACCTCTCTGGTGTCGGCGTGGCCGATGCAGCGCGGATGGCCAATCTCGCGGAGCTCGCTTTGGAGTTTGCCAAAGAGCATCTCAAGCCCGATGGGGCACTATTGATTAAGTGCTTTCATGGCAGTGGCTACAGCCAAATAGTTGAGGCCTTTAAGGGGGTATTTAAGACCGTTTCCCCCCGTAAACCCAAGGCCTCACGGGATAAATCCTCTGAAACCTTTCTACTGGGGCGGTATTTGAAGTAGGTCAAATCCCACCGATTAGCCAGAAACCATAGAAAACCCAGCATTTTTAGGATAAATTAGACCTCCACCCCTTGAATTTCAACGGGAGTAGAATCAAATACATAGGGTAAGGTTTGGTTCTAAACCCCGATAACTCCCGGATTGATCCGGCAAAGGTGTATTTTGAATAACAATATGTTCCAAAAAGTGGGTGTTTGGCTCATCGTGGGCTTGGTTTTGTTTACTGTCTTTAAACAGTTTGATAAACCACGGACTCAAGATCAGGTCACGTATTCCCAATTTATGGATGACGCTAAGGCTGGCAAGATCAAGCGCGTGGATGTGCAAGGACGTACCTTGCAGATTACCCCAGTCGACGGCAACAAGTATTCGATCATTTCCCCAGGCGATATCTGGATGGTGGGTGATCTCATGAAATACGGAGTTCAGGTTACCGGCAAGACCGAAGACGAACCCAATCTGCTGGTCTCCGCACTGTATTACTTAGGGCCTACCTTATTAATTATTGGCTTTTGGTTCTTCATGATGCGCCAGATGCAAGGTGGTGGTAAGGGTGGTGCGTTCTCCTTTGGTAAATCCAAGGCACGCTTGATTGATGAGAACAGCAATTCAGTGACCTTTGCGGATGTCGCGGGTTGCGATGAGGCTAAAGAAGAAGTATTTGAGATTGTCGACTTCCTCAAAGATCCTCAAAAGTTCCAAAAGCTTGGTGGCCGCATTCCACACGGTGTGCTCTTAGTTGGCCCCCCTGGAACCGGTAAGACCTTATTGGCTCGTGCAATTGCAGGCGAAGCCAAAGTACCATTTTTCTCCATCTCAGGCTCTGACTTCGTCGAGATGTTTGTGGGTGTGGGCGCTGCACGCGTGCGCGATATGTTTGAGAACGCTAAAAAGCATGCTCCCTGCATCATCTTTATTGACGAGATTGATGCGGTCGGTCGTCATCGCGGTGCCGGCATGGGCGGCGGTAATGATGAGCGCGAGCAAACCTTAAACCAAATGCTGGTTGAGATGGATGGCTTTGAGACCAATAGCGGTGTGATCGTGATTGCTGCGACCAACCGTTCGGATGTTTTGGATCGCGCCTTGCTGCGCCCTGGTCGTTTTGACCGCCAAGTGCATGTGGGTTTACCTGACATTCGGGGCCGTGAGCAAATTCTGCGTGTGCATATGCGCAAAGTGCCGATTAATGCTGACGTTGATCCTGCGGTCTTGGCTCGTGGTACTCCAGGGTTCTCGGGTGCCGATCTGGCTAACTTAGTCAATGAAGCCGCTTTGTTTGCAGCCCGTCGTAGTAAGCGTGCGGTGGACATGCAAGACTTTGAAGATGCTAAGGATAAGATCTACATGGGTCCTGAGCGCAAGTCGGCGGTGATGCGCGAAGAAGAGCGTCGCAACACGGCCTATCATGAGTCGGGTCATGCGGTGGTTGCAAAGATGTTGCCTAAGGCTGACCCCGTGCACAAGGTCACCATCATGCCGCGTGGTATGGCTCTCGGTGTGACCTGGCAGTTGCCTGAGTTTGATCGTGTGAACTTGTACAAAGATCGCATGCTTGAAGAGTTAGCCATCTTGTTTGGTGGCCGTGCTGCTGAAGAGGTGTTCTTGGGTTCGATGAGTACCGGTGCATCGAACGACTTTGAGCGCGCTACCAAAATGGCCCGCGATATGGTGACCCGATATGGCATGAGTGATAGCTTGGGTACCATGGTGTATGTGGATACCGAACAAGACAGTATGTTTGGTCGCATGAACAGTAAGACCGTATCCGAGCTCACTCAACAGAAAGTGGATGCTGAGATCCGGACCTTGATTGATAGTCAATACGCCCTTGCTAAGAAGATCCTGGAAGAGAACCGTGACAAGGTGGAAGCCATGGTCACCGCACTCTTGGATTGGGAGACGATTGATTCAGAGCAGATCAATGACATCATGGCGGGTCGTCCACCGAAGCCACCAAAGCCAGTGACTGCGACCGCGTTTGGTAACTCCGCTGGTGGTGGTACGCAGGGCCCTGCAGCAGGTAGCGCACCCGCAACCGCGTAAGCATGTCGTATTCATCATCGCCCGTGGCATGGCGCTGCGGGCGTTTTCTTTTTGAGTTCCCTGCCGATCAGCACAAACGCCCATTGGTGATGGGCATCCTCAATGCCACACCGGATTCCTTCTCCGATGGCGGACGGTTTTATCAGCGCGATGCAGGCCTCAT
>JBBAQJ010000006.1:0-60828 GCA_040400365.1 Polynucleobacter sp.
TATCATCAAACTTAATGCCGGTAGGAACGCCTCGGCCATTGTCAATGATAGAAATAGAGTTATCGGTATGGATCACCACCGATATTTCGGTACAGTAGCCCGCCAGCGCCTCATCAATCGAGTTATCAAGAACCTCAAATACCAAGTGATGTAAACCGGTTCCATCGGAAGTGTCCCCAATGTACATCCCTGGCCGCTTACGTACCGCCTCCAGCCCCTCCAAGATTTGAATGGATGAGGCACCGTACTGCTCGTTGGTTTGATTTTCTAAAGACATGAATTTTCTAATTTGAACTTACAAAAGACATCGAGACTCAGATGCGCATCGGCATTACAACGTACTTAAATGCGTCCGATCCAGGTAATGTAATAACAGCGCTGCTATTGGCATCCCCAAGGCTAATCTGAATTTCTTCATTTTTAATGTTGGCTAAAACATCAAGAAGGTAACTAACGTTAAACCCGATCTCAACAGCGTCGCCGCTATATTTGGTTTCTATTTCCTCTTGAGCCTCTTCTTGTTCAGCATTTGTGGACTGTATGGTAATTTTATTATTTGTTAATGAAAATCGAACGCCTTTGAATTTCTCGGTTGTCAAAATAGCGGCTCGCTGTAAAGCAGCTTGCAAAGTTTCACGATTTATAGAAAGGGAATTTTTGTGTCCCTTAGGAATCACCCGCTGATAATCCGGAAACTTACCCTCAACCAACTTCGAAATTAATTGAATATCACCAAAATTAAACGTGATTTGATTGTTGCTAATACTGATGTCAACCAGCTCGTCCGTATCCTGTAATAAATGTTGGCACTCTAGAATCGTTTTACGAGGAATAATAATTTCTTGCTTTTGACCATTGCCGGTGGGGCTTGCATCAAGCTCAATGTGACTGTAAGCCAAGCGATGACCATCGGTTGCAACCGCAATCACATCTTTTCCTTCCACAACCAAGAGCATTCCATTTAGGTAATAGCGGATATCCTGCTGAGCCATCGCAAAATAAACCTGACTAATAAGCTGGCGGAATTTTCTTTGACTCATACCCCAACTTGACTGGACCTCAGAATGGGATTGCATGACCGGAAACTCAGTAGCAGCTAAAGTTTGAAGAGAAAAACGACTCTTACCGCTTTGCACCACCATCTTGTTATCTTTGAGATTAAGACTGACGGGACCCTCGGGTAGGGCTCGCAAAATATCCAAAATCTTCCGAGCGCCAACCGTTGTTGTGACATCGCCATCACCAACCCCAAAATTCGCCTTGGTTGTAATTTGTATTTCAATGTCCGTAGAAACAAAAGAGACCGCGGATCCTGTTTTCTTAAAGAGTAAATTTGCCAGGATCGCCAAGGTATGCCGACGCTCAACAATGCCACTGACCACCTGTAAAGGCTTTAATAATTCATCTCGGGTCGCGTTGATTAGCTGCATTATTCTTTAATTCCTTTTTATATTTATATCGTAGTAGTAATAAGGGTGTCTTTTTCTGTTGATAGGTTAAATTTTATAGTGAAATCAAGCCCTTTTCGAGAAATATTGGTGTGGATAAGTGCGGTATAACCCATGAATAAATTGTGAACAAAGCCCACATTACAAAAACCAAATTACTTATTCACAAACCTATTAAACACCAATTAACATGGTTATCCCTTCGGCTGTCCACAGGCTTATCCACAGCTTAATTTTTTAAGCTTTGCTCGAGAACATGCAACTCGTGATTAAGGTGCGAGTCGTGCTGGCGCTCCTCAGTAATTTTGCGAACTGCGTGTAAAACCGTGGTGTGGTCTCTGCCACCAAAGAGCTCGCCAATTTCCGGTAAGCTTTTTTGGGTTAATTCCTTCGCGATAAACATTGCGATTTGCCTGGGGCGGGCTATGTTGGCCGGACGTTTTTTGGAGTACATGTCGGCAACTTTAATGTTGTAAAAGTTGGCAACTGTTTTTTGGATACTTTCAACCGAAATTTGTCGATTTTGGATCGATAAAAGGTCTTTAAGGGCGCTGCGAGCCACCTCAATGTTGACTTCTTTGCCATGAAAGTGAACGTAAGCCAAGATCTTCCTCAGCGCCCCTTCGAGCTCACGAATATTGGAGCGTAAGTGTTTGGCGACAAAAAACGCAACATCCTCGCTCATCGGAATGCCTTCAATTGCCGCTTTTTTCATCAAAATAGCGACCCGCATTTCTAGTTCGGGCGGCTCAATAGCCACAGTTAGCCCAGAATCAAACCGAGAAATTAAGCGTTCATCGATGCCCTCCATCTCTTTTGGATAGGTATCGCTGGTAATAATTACTTGAGCCCCATTGCTGATAAGGGCCTCAAAGGCATAAAAGAACTCCTCTTGGGTGCGCGACTTCCCACCAAAAAATTGAATGTCATCAATTAGCAATAGGTCTAGGGAGTGGTAATAACGCTTAAACCGGTCAAACGCCTTTTGTTGATAGGCCCTAACAACATCTGACACGTATTGTTCAGCATGGATATACCGAATTTTGGCATCCGGCCTCTCTTTGAGAAGATGGTTGCCAATCGCATGGATTAGGTGTGTTTTGCCAAGACCAACACCACCATATAGGAACATGGGGTTATAGGATGCCCCAGGGTTGTGGGCAACCTGTATGGATGCGGCGCGCGCCAATTGATTTGCTTTGCCGGTGACGAAGCTTTCAAAGGTAAGGCCGGGATTCAGTTTGGAGTGTTCTCGATCAACAAGGACGGCCCCGAGGTTGGTTTCGGACCCTTCCTCAAACTCAAGCTCTAAATTCCCAACATTCAATGCGGGGTCTGGTGAGGGGCCGGAGCCAACCTCATCCACCAACGCCTCTGGTTGCACGCCTGGACTGGGTGCTTTGGCGGTACCTTTTGATGAATCAGCGCCGAGTGTAAATTGAAGGTTAATGGGGCTCCCATAATAAGAGGAGGCAATTTCATGAAGTCTTGAAGAGAAGGTGCGCTTAATCCAATCGAGCTTAAATGGGTTCGGCGCCCCAATTAATAGTAATCGCTCACTTTCGTCGTAACCCCTTATTTTAAGGGGTTGAATCCAGGTCTTGAATTGTTGTGGGGATAGCTCTTTGGCCAGGGTTTCCAATGCGAAATCCCAAAAACCAAGCGGATTTGGGTGCACAAGAAGGGGCGGTAGATCTGGTTTGCTCATACGAAATTTAGGATTTGATTGTAGCGAGTGTTAAAAGTTATCCACAAGCAAAAATGCAGGGGATAAGTTGTGGATAAGTTGTGCGTAAAGAACAATTTTTTAATTAAATCAGTCATTTAAAAAATTTGACCAAAATAATTAGGCAAAACCCGGATATAAAGTTGACGCTATCCGTACAAATAGAGAAAATAGAGGGTTTTCTTAGGATCAATCATGAAAAGAACATATCAACCATCTGTAACGCGTCGTAAAAGAACCCATGGGTTTCGGGTTCGCATGAAAACCAAAGGTGGTCGCGCCGTACTTAATGCGCGTCGCTCCAAAGGTCGCAAAAGACTCGCAGTGTAATGAATTGAAATCGGCTCGCATTCAGGCACTTTTGCGAACTAGGCCAATAAGCAACGAAGCCTGGGCTATTTATGCTGAATCTAAAAGCGAAGGCCGCCCCGATCTTGGTATTGCAATTGCGAAAAAGTTTGCTAAACGGGCTGTAGATCGCAATCGTCTTAAAAGAGCGGCGCGAGAGCTGACTCGCGATAAGACCCCTAGTAATTTCGTAGAGCTTGTCATTCGGCTAAAGCAACCCGTGGGCCGATCCACGCGCGGAAGACTTCGTAACCCCGAATACCAAGAACTTAAAAACCAACTGCAAGGTTTGGTTTCATGAACCGATTATTGGGTTATCTAGTAAGGGTGTATCAACTCATCCTGTCACCTTTTGTGGGCGGACAGTGCCGTTTTGTGCCGAGCTGCTCAGATTACGCATGCGAATGCTTAAAGAAACACTCCACGTTAAAAAGCATCGGTAAAATCAGTTGGCGAATTTTGCGATGCAATCCCTGGTCGGCTGGTGGCTATGATCCAGTCGATCAAGAGCAAAACAAACAAAACTTCATTCAAACAAATCACTAACTATGGACATTAAGCGCACACTCCTTTGGGCGGTATTAACGATTTCGGGCTTGATGCTCTATAACAATTGGCTTATCTATGATGGTCGCCAGGCGCTCTTTGGACCCACACCACTAACGCCTTCTAGTCAAACCCTAAGCCCGCAAAAGGCATCAGAAAGTGTGCCCCCAGCTGCAAACGTAACTCAGGCCCCAGTCGCGGCACCAGGCCAGTCTCAAAAATCGGCCGACCTTCCTAAGGCGGAGAGCTTGCCCACCCCCCAGCAAGCCCCAGCATTTAATGTGGCCAATTTAGCCGCTGGCGAAAAACATATCATCAAAAATGATGTCTTAGAGCTCGAAATTAATACCACGGGCGCAAGCGTGGTTAGTGCAAAGCTATTGAAACAATTAATGCCCGACCAAAAACCAGTCGCTTTATTACAAATCACACCACAAAACCAATATTTTGTCCGATCGGGCCTTATTTCGGCAGGCAGTAATGAATTACCAAATCACACAGCCGCCTTTGCAGTTAGTAAAAACGGTCGTGTTGATAACAAATCGTTTGTAACGTTTGTAAATGAGCGCGGTGGGGTTCGTCTTGAAAAAACCTATTATTTGGTCGATGGAAGCTATGTCGTCGAGGTCGAACACCGGATAACTCAGCTCAATCAAAACAATACCGGCGGCTTAGTTCTTTACAACGAAATCGTACGGGATAGCTCGGCCGTAAGCGACAGTGAGTTCTACAGCACCTTTACCGGCCCGGCGCTGTATACCGACAAAGATAAATTTCTTAAGATCAATTTTTCTGATATTGAAAAAAATAAAGCAGATATCCCTAAGCAAATCCCCGCTGGGGAGCCCGGCTGGATTGCCATGGTGCAGCATTATTTTGCAAGCGCTTGGATACCAAGTGATAAATCGGTCAGAGATGTGTACGTTGGAAAGGTAGAGCAGAACCTGTTTCGAATCGGCTTACAAGTTCCAATTGCCGCAATAGCAACAGGATCCAGTTATGTTGAAAGCACACGTTTATTTATCGGTCCCCAAGAGGAAACGCTCTTGGAAAAAATTGCTCCCGGCTTTGACTTAATTAAAGATTACGGCTACCTCACAGTTATTGCTAAACCAATTTTTTGGCTCTTAGAACAAATTCATTCCTACGTTGCCAATTGGGGCTGGTCAATCGTTATTCTGACCTTCATCATTAAATTGGTTTTCTTCCCACTTTCCGCTGCTAGCTATAAATCGATGGCGCGCATGAAAGAAGTTCAGCCGCGATTAATGAATCTCCGCGAGCAATTTAAAGGCGATCCACAGAAACTAAATCGCGCGATGATGGATCTTTATAAGCAAGAAAAAATTAATCCTTTGGGCGGATGCTTGCCGGTGGTTGTTCAAATTCCTGTTTTTATTGCTTTGTATTGGGTCCTGCTTTCGTCGGTTGAAATGCGAAATGCGCCATGGACTCTTTGGATTAAGGATTTGTCAGTACCTGACCCCTATTTCATCTTGCCAATCATTATGGCGGTATCGATGTTTGTGCAAACACGCTTGAATCCCACGCCACCCGACCCACTGCAAGCAAAAATTATGCTGTGGATGCCCATTATTTTTTCTGTCATGTTCTTTTTCTTCCCGGCAGGACTGGTGTTGTATTGGGTGGTTAATAATATTTTGTCAATTGCACAGCAGTGGCAAATTAATCAAATGTTTACTAAGCGACCCGCCAAATAAGCGGGGCTAAGGGTCGGGGTTGAATGCATAAAAATCCCATTGCTGCGATAGCAAGCCCTCGGGGCGCTGGCGGCGTTGGGATTATCCGTGCCTCTGGTTCCGGCCTTATTGGACTTGCTAAAGCACTTCTTGGTGCTGAGCCGAAGCCCCGGTTTGCGCATTATTTGGTTTTAAAAGATGCCCACCAACAGCAAATAGATCAAGTTTTGTTGTTGTACTTTAGGGCACCCGCCTCATTCACCGGCGAAGATGTGGTTGAACTTCACTGCCATGGTGGACCGCGCGTCACGCAACTGGTTCTAAATCGCGTCATGGAGCTAGGCGCCCCCGATGGGATGAAGCTTGCTGGGCCCGGTGAGTTTTCGTTGAGAGCGTTTTTAAATGGCAAGATTGATTTGGTGCAGGCCGAAGCCATTGCAGATCTCATTAATGCACAAAGCGACGCGTCCCTACGAGGAGCAAATCTTTCCCTACAAGGATTCTTTTCAGAACAAATTAATCAGTTGATTGATCAAATCACGCAGTTACGAATTTTGGTTGAATCAACCCTTGATTTTCCTGAGGAAGAGATTGAGTTTATTGAGGCTGCCAATGCAAAGCAGCGCCTTGAAAAAATCATGAACGATTTAGAGCAGATTATTAAGATTTCGAGTCAAGGAAAAATTTTGCGAGACGGCATTCGTCTAGCGCTAGTTGGCCCACCAAATGTTGGTAAGAGCTCTTTGTTAAATACATTGGTGGGAGAGGAAAGAGCAATCGTCACGCCAATTGCTGGCACGACACGTGATCGAATCATTGAAAATATTTCGATCGATGGTATACCTGTGCATGTGATTGATACTGCCGGGATTCGGGAGTCCAATGATGTTGTCGAGCAGATCGGCGTAGCCCAAACCTGGGACGAGATTGCTAAAGCCGATATCGTTTTGCTAATCCACGATGCTACACAAGCCCCCGAAACCAACTTTGCAGACATCGAAACAATGGTCAGGGAACGCGCCCACTCGGGCGCTCATATTTTGGATGTGATGAATAAGTTAGATTTGCTAGAGAATCCACAATTAGCCTGTCCAAAAACTGGTGGAGAATCCAAAGAAGTTTTTATTTCAGCAAAAACGGGCGAGGGCATTAGACAACTTCAGGAAACCATTTTGCATTTTGCGGGATGGGAGGGAAATGCAGAGGGTGGTATTTACACTGCGCGCTCGCGCCATCTTCGCGCCATCGAGCTTGCAAAGGAACATTTACAAAAAGCGATGGCGCACGGATTTGGTGGTAATCGCGCCCTGGAATTGTTTGCCGAAGAGCTTCATTGCGCTCAAAATAACTTAGGTGAAATCACTGGAAAATTGTTGCCCGACGACCTGCTGGGCAAAATATTTAGCGAGTTTTGTATTGGCAAATAAGACGTCAATTTAATGTTACACAAATGTTAAAATTGCTATAAATTTTTCTAGCGCATTAAATAATCTTGTTAAAAATTAAACGGTTACGTTTGAGGGCCCAATGAATAAACCAGCCAATCCCGCCACAGTGAATCTAAATGTTCCAGCGTATGTAAAGAACGCAAAATTGATTCAATGGGTTGAGGAAGTTGCTTCCCTAACCCAGCCCGATCAGATCCATTGGTGTGACGGCTCTCAGTCCGAATACGATGCGCTGTGCGAGTTGTTGGTTAAGGCCGGCAGTCTGAAGAAATTGAATCCGCAAAAACGCAAGAATTCGTATTTGGCGATTTCAGACCCGATGGACGTGGCGCGTGTTGAGGACCGAACCTTTATTTGTTCAACTCATCAAGAGGATGCGGGGCCAACCAATAATTGGGTGGATCCCAACGAAATGCGCGCAACCTTAACCCCGCTGTTTGAGGGTTGCATGCGGGGCCGCACGATGTATGTCGTTCCTTTTTCAATGGGCCCCCTCGGATCCCCAATCGCACATATTGGTGTTGAGCTGTCCGATAGTCCATACGTAGCAATTAATATGCGCATCATGACGCGCATGGGTAAATCGGTTCTCGAGCTTTTAGGGACCGATGGTGAATTTGTTCACTGCGTTCATTCGGTTGGTAAGCCATTGGCGCCCGGAGAAAAAGACGTAGTGTGGCCCAATAATCCAACGAAATATATCGTTCACTATCCCGAATCGCGTGAGATTTGGTCGTTTGGTTCAGGCTATGGTGGTAACGCTCTTTTAGGAAAAAAATGTTTTGCCTTGCGAATCGCTTCAACCATGGGGCGCGAACAAGGCTGGTTGGCAGAGCACATGCTGATTTTAGGAGTCACCTCTCCTGAAGGAAAAAAATATCATGTGGCAGCTGCCTTTCCGTCGGCTTGTGGCAAAACTAATTTCTCAATGATGATCCCCCCCAAAGGCTTTGAGGGCTGGAAGGTAACCACGGTTGGCGACGATATCGCCTGGATTAAACCTCGCAAAGATCCAAAAACGGGTCAGGTACGTCTTTACGCAATTAATCCAGAGTCCGGCTATTTTGGTGTGGCGCCTGGCACCAATCGCGAGACCAATGCCAATTGCGTTGACTCATTAAATGAAGATGTTATTTTTACTAATGTAGCGTTCACCGATGACGGCGATGTATGGTGGGAAGGCTTAACCGACACTCCACCAAGTCATTTAATTGATTGGCAGGGCAAAGATTGGACACCCGAAGATGGCAAAGCCGGTCGCTTAGCCGCGCATCCTAATGCGCGCTTTACTACAGCCGCTATTAACAACCCCGCGGTTGATCCAAATTGGGATAACCCGGAAGGCGTTCCATTGGACGCGTTTATTTTTGGAGGCCGCCGCTCAAATACGGTTCCCTTGGTTAGCGAAGCTCGAAACTGGACCGAGGGCGTTTATATGGCCGCAACCATGGGCTCAGAGACGACTGCTGCGATTACCGGTAAGGTTGGTGTCGTGCGGCGCGACCCGTTTGCGATGATTGCGTTTGCAGGCTACAACATGAGCGATTATTTTCAGCACTGGCTCAACATGGGCAAGAAGCTTGAGGCAGAAGGCGCCACTTTGCCAAAAATCTATTTAGTGAATTGGTTTCGCAAAGATGAAAATGGCAAGTTTATTTGGCCAGGCTTTGGCGAGAATATGCGCGTTTTGGCGTGGATCTTGGGCCGCACCGAGAACAAAGCTGACGCAACCGAAACCCCTCTTGGCCTATCGCCGAGTCACGCGGATTTCAATTGGAATGGTTTGACCTTATCGCCCGAGCAATTTAATCAATCGACCGCGGTGCGTGCTGATGATTGGAAGGTCGAGCTGGATTTGCACCAAGAGCTTTTTGATAAGTTGGCTAACCGCCTCCCAAAAGAACTGCTCGAAATCAAAACCAAGATTGCTAATCGCTTTCGAGCATAAGCAGTTTGCTTGCAAAACCGGTTGATGTTCTCGTGATCGGTGCCGGGATTGCCGGCGCCTCGATCGCTAATGAATATCATCGCCTTGGTGTCTCGGTGTGTATTGTCGATAGTGCATCCGGACCAGGTCGGGCAACCTCAGCTCATGATGGTGCAATTACCCACCCAGCGCTTGGCCGCACAGCCAGCAGGTTACATCGTTTGGCGTTGGCCGCCTATCGGATGGTTGAGCTTGACTGTGCTAGTGCATGGGACCACCGCGGCGTTTTTGCCCTTGCCAAGATTGGGACCCCCTTTGATGAAGAGGCATTGCAAAATAAATTAACTCAATTAGGTATTACGAGTGATATTGGGGAATCTATTTCGGCCGAGGGTGCACGAAAGCGTTTTGGGATTGAGCGCGCCGGCGTTTGGTTTCCTGGCGCTGGCTCCATCAATCTCGCGGCGCTATGTAAAGAACGAATTCTGTCTTGCAAGGGGTTGCAAACTATTTGGTCTAGCACCATCGAACATCTTGAACTTAAAGGTGACCTCTGGCGTGCTTTAGACAAAAATGGCAGCTGCATAGCGAGAGCACAAACAGTTGTCCTTGCAAACGCCTTTGGCGCTCAAGATCTTTTGAGCCCCTTTGCTCAAAAGCTTTATCTAAAGCCTGTGCGCGGCCAGCTTAGCATTTTTAGAATCGATCAACAGGCTGATTTGTTAGAGCACATTCCCAGAATAAACTTATCGGGCGACGGCTATTGCACCCCTCCTGTTTGGAGTCCAGAGACCCAATCGTATCGATGGTTAGTGGGCTCAACTTATGATGAGAATCAGGGCTCTACACAACCAAGTGCTGCGAGCGATGACCATAATCGTCGGCTGGCAGCGGGACTATTAAGACCTCAAATAATTGATGCAGCCAGGCTAACGGTGGCTGATCAATTTGTCGGGGTGCGCTGCGTCAGCAAAGACCGACTCCCGATCATAGGTGCTATTTCGGGTGTACCAAACTTATATGTAGCCACCGCCCTTGGCTCGCGCGGACTGCTTTGGTCAACACTTGCATCAGCCCTTATTCCGGCCCTCTCTCATTCCTCGGACTTTGCTTTAGAGCGACTGGCACGTTTTGGTTTGGACTCCGAAGCGCTTGCGCTCTTATCGCCCGCGCGATTTTTGGCGGGCGCTTTAGCCTCAAACTCAAAACCAATTTTCCCCTTAGGATCTAAGGCTAGATAAGCCTTAAAGCCCCGCCCAGTGCGATTGGATTTAAAGTTAGTTAAAAGATCGGTTTTGCCCTCTTTTAAGAGTTTCTTAATTTGATCAGAAGATACCTCTTGCTGTAAAACGACTTTGCCAGTTTTAAAGTCACAGGTTTTGGCAGGGCCCGTATTGTGTTCGCAAACATAGCGCATGCCGTCCTCGTAGACCGCACCAGAACATTTTGGGCACACTCCAAGCGCTTCTTTGCCGGTGAAGTC
Source organism: Polynucleobacter sp. (assembly GCA_040400365.1). GTDB lineage: Bacteria > Pseudomonadota > Gammaproteobacteria > Burkholderiales > Burkholderiaceae > Polynucleobacter. Next base: position 10,627 of record JBBAQJ010000006.1, read on the forward strand.
GACCGCTTCCTCATCCTCTCCTCCCGAGTTGCCAAAATCAAACTCTAGCTTGAAGCCCGCATTGGGATAATCAGCATCATCAGGTGGTATTTCAGTAAGACGAATAATTGCCGCAAAGGGCCTACCCATTTTGCTGCGAAAGCCCTGTAAAGGCCCGATGGTTTTTTCTTTCAGTAGCGATTCAACTTCTTCGTACTCAAAGGCTCGACCGCCCGGGGTTTTGCTAATCGTAAAACCACAGGATTCGCAGGCAAAGCGTCGATAGTTTTCTTTTACGGCCTTGCCACAATGCGGGCAAGGGGTTTTTAAAGTTGCGTAGTCGCCTGGAATGGTGTCGCTATTAAATTCTTTTGCACGCTTCACAATTTTTTGTGTCATTTGCGCAATTTCTTGCATGAAGGTGTTGCGATCGAGCTTTCCTTCCTCGATCAGCGCCAGCTTGTGTTCCCAGGTTCCAGTAAGGTCGGGCTGGGTGAGCTCGGCAACGTCTAGACCGCGCAAAAGGGTCATCAATTGAAATGCCTTTGCGGTTGGGATTAATTCTCGGGCTTCGCGAACGATGTACTTTTCTGCCAACAGACCTTCGATGATCGCAGCGCGAGTCGCGGGGGTCCCAAGACCCTTTTCAGCCATTGCTTCGCGCATTTCGTCATCATCGACCCATTTCCCCGCACTTTCCATTGCCGACAATAAGGTTGCTTCGCTATAGCGCGCAGGCGGCTTTGTTTTTAAAGGGACCAGTTCAACAGTTTCGTTTTGAACGGCCTCATTCTTCTGGACGGACACCAGCTCATCGTCTGCTTGAGACGATTTTCCATAAACAGCTAACCAGCCCGGCTCAACCAATACGCGGCCCTCGGTTTTAAATTGATGGCCCGACACCTCGGTGATGCGGGTGGTGACTCGGTACTCGGCGGCAGGATAAAACACTGCCAAGAATCGCCGAACGACCAGGTCATACAGCTTTTGTTCGGGTTCGCTTAAATTTTTAGGTGCTTCGAGCGTAGGGATGATGGCAAAGTGATCCGATATTTTGCTATTGTCAAAAATCCGTTTATTAGGTTTGACCCATGATTTTTTACCATCGCCTTTAAGGATTGCGGCTGCAAACGGCTGGTACTCTTGAGCGTTTTCACCAAGCAACCCGATGGTTTTTTGAACCGTATCCAAATAGTCTTCAGGCAGTGCGCGCGCATCCGTTCTTGGATAGGTTAGGACCTTATGGCGCTCATATAAGGCTTGTGCAAGCCCCAAGGTATTTTTGGCAGAGAAACCAAAGCGAGCGTTTGCTTCACGCTGCAAACTGGTGAGGTCAAAAAGTTGGGGCGCCAGTTGGGTCGCGGGTTTTGATTCTTCAGAGACGCTGCCCTTTTTTCCTCGACAAGCAGCCACAATGCTCTTAGCCGCAGCCTCGCTCCAAAGGCGATTTTCTCGCGCATCAGGATCTGTGGGATCTTTCTTGAAATCGGGATTGATCCAGCGGCCCTCATAAACCCCAGCTGCGGCAATAAATTCAGCGCGCACTTCCCAGTAGTCTTTGGATACAAACTTCCGAATTTGTTCTTCGCGCTGGACAACAATCGATAGGGTTGGTGTTTGAACGCGCCCAACTGTGGTTAGAAAAAACCCACCACTTTTACTATTAAACGCGGTCATGGCTCGGGTGCCATTAATCCCCACCAACCAATCGGCCTCCGATCGGCAGCGCGCTGCATCGGCAAGAGGTATTAACTCATCGTCTGAGCGCAGCTTATTAAAGCCTTCCCGAATTGCAGCGGGCGTCATGGATTGAAGCCATAGGCGCTCAATTTTTTGTGGCGCTTTGGCGTGTTGCGTAATTAAACGAAAGATCAGCTCACCTTCACGACCCGCATCGCAGGCATTAATAATCCGATTAACATCTTTGCGTTTAATGAGCTTCTGTAAAACCTTCAGGCGGGATTCCGTTTTCGCAATGGGGCGCAGATCAAAATGCGGGGGAATCACAGGCAGATTAGCAAAGGACCACTTGCCCCGTTTGACCTCATACTCGTCGGGGGCGGAAATTTCAAGAAGATGTCCAACGGCCGATGAGATCAAAAACGCATCGTTTTCAAAATACTCGTCATGCTTCGTAAAGCCACCCAGGGCTTTAGCAATGTCGTTTGCTACCGATGGTTTTTCAGCAATAATGAGCGCTTTTGGGTGCTCGACGACTAAATTTTTTTTGCTGCTCGACTTTGTACTGGTTGCCACACTTTGCCTAATTAAGATAAGTTTTTTGCGCCCGGATATGGACTAAAAGGAAGACTAATTTAAACGTTTTTTGAAAGAAACCCTCTCCACCCCCTTTTTTATTATTAGCCCAGGTCTTTGTAAAAAGTCAAACTAGCTCCTAGACCAATAAGCTCAAGACACAATAAATTTATTTAAATTCAATGACTTACATGGATTTATGCTCAATGAAAGCGGATGCTGGGCAATTCTTCAAGCACATCCTGAACGCCCCTAACTAATTTCGCCCCTTCCTGAATCAGTTGGTGTGACCCCTCAAAAAGGGGTGATGTAATCGACCCGGGTAAAACGAAAACCTCTCTTCCTAGCGAGCTTGCTAAATAGGCCGTAATTAGGGACCCTGATTTTTGGGCAGCCTCAATCACCACAACCCCTAAAGAGAGGGCGGCGATGATTCGATTGCGTCTTGGGAAATGAAAGCCTTTTGGGCTAGTTCCTGGAGGGTATTCGGAGAGTAAAAGGCCTTGTAATGCAATACGGGTTGCCAATTCGCGATGTTCAGGCGGATAGGTCCGGTCAAGTCCGTTGCCGCAAACCGCAATGGTTTTGCAAGCCGCCCTAATGTCCAAGATACCCCGGTGGGCGGCGCCATCTATCCCATAAGCCATCCCAGAAATAATGTGATAGCCAGCAAGGCCCAGAGCGCTGGAAAAGTGCTGCGCCAATAAGAGTCCAGAAGGCGAAGCCTTGCGCGCCCCGACTATTGCTAGCATGGGTTGTGCCAATAACTGAATGTCCCCGATATAAAAAAGCCTTTTTGGCGGGTCGCTTAGATCGAATAAGCGTTTTGGGTAATACGAGCACTCTTGTGTGATTGATTGAATTCGAAAATTGGCAGTTGATTGGAGTTGATAGCCCATTCCTAATTGTTACGAGAGCAAAAAAGCCGCGCTAGAGGGCTAGGCGGATTTGTTTGTAAGATAATTGGGAGATGGCTGTTTTACCTATCCTTCATTATCCCGATCCTCGCTTGCATAAGGTTGCCAAGCCGGTCACTGCCGTAGATGAGCGAATCCAAACCATTGTCGCGAACATGGCACAAACCATGTATGAAGCCCCAGGGATTGGGCTTGCGGCCACTCAGGTCGATATTCATGAGCGCATTATTGTGATCGATACCTCCGAGGAGCGTGACCAATTAATGGTATTTATTAATCCAGAAGTGGTGTGGGCTAGCCCTGAAAGGAAATCATGGCGCGAGGGGTGCTTGTCCGTCCCTGAATTTTTTGATGAGGTAGAGCGTCCCGAGCGAATTCGGGTGAAGGCTTTAAATCAAGATGGCAAGGCATTTGAGCTCGAGGCTGATGGTTTATTGGCAGTCTGTTTGCAACACGAAATGGACCACTTGCAAGGCAAAGTATTTGTTGAGTATTTGTCACCCCTAAAGCAGAGTCGAATTTCAGCAAAACTGAAAAAGCGGGCAAAAGAAATGGTTGGTCTTCGCTAAGCGAGACATCATGAAAATTATTTTTGCCGGCACCCCAGAGTTTGCCGCTACTGCATTGGCCGCGATACTTTCAGCGGGTCACGAAGTGGTGGCCGTTCTAACCCAGCCCGATCGTCCTGCAGGCCGCGGCTTGCAATTACAAGAAAGTCCAGTCAAGCGTCTTGCGAAGGCTAACCATATCCCAGTATTACAACCACAAAGCCTGCATTTGCAGAATAAGGACGAGAAGCGGCTCGAAGAGACCAAGCAGACTCTGGCCGCATTAGACCAGATGGATTTTGAGGTAATAGTAGTAGTTGCCTACGGCCTGATTCTGCCAGCAGCATTTTTGGAAATGGCAAAGCGCTCCGGTCGCAGAGGCTGTTTTAATATCCATGCCTCACTATTGCCACGTTGGCGTGGGGCGGCTCCAATTCAGCGAGCGATTGAGGCGGGCGATACCAAGACCGGAGTGGCCATTATGGAAATGGAGCCCGGTTTAGATACTGGCCCCGTCTTATTAGATGAGGCGTTGTTGATTACAAATAACGATACCACTCAAACACTCCATGACCGCTTAGCGGACTTGGGCGGCAAGTTAATCGTTAGGGCTTTGAAATTGATTGCCGACACCACCAACTTAATATTACATCCACAGGATCCAAGCAAGGTGACGTATGCCCATAAGATTCTGAAAAGCGAGGCAAAACTGGATTGGACAAATCCTGCCGAGCTAATTGATCGCAAGGTACGTGCCCTCAATCCAGCCCCCGGTTCAAGCACAGAGCTTGATGGTGAGCTTGTGAAAGTGTGGCTTACTCGTATTCCGAAGATCCCAAAAGGTGCGGTTGACGCAAGACCTGGCACGATTTTGGGAGAGGGCGAGCAAGGGGTTTTGGTCCAGTGCGGGGATCGCGCGATTGAGCTTCTTGAGATACAGAACGCAGGGGGCAAAAAGATTACGGGTCGGCAGTGGTTTTTAGGAAGGCCCAAAGATAAGACACAATATTTTTCGTAAGAAGACCTAAGGGGATTTCAAACAGAATCGTTTGAAAATTATGGGGATAAAGTGATGATCAATTTAGTCAAAATAGCGATCTTGATGGAAATGGCGCGAACGGGAAGCTATTCTGCCTAAGATCTCCAATCATGATGGGGTCGCCAAACGCAGCGCCCCTCTCGCCCAGCTAATTGTTGAGACTAAAAAAGTCGTGATGCAAGTTGTGCACGAGGGACGCTCATTAAGTGCGCTGCTCGATACGTTGAATGAAACAGAGCGGCCCGCAATCCAAAGTCTGACCTATGCGACCTTGCGCGATTGGAATCATGCCCAAGCGCTTATTTCAGAGTATGTAAGCAAAAAGCCCAGCAAGGAACTTAATGCGCTCCTGACGGTTGCAGCAATGCTGATCAAGAATCGGGAGGGCGCTCAAAACCAGTACGCTGTTCCGACCATTGTGAACGAGGCTGTGAAGGCAGCAGGAATTTCACCTAAGACAAAGCATGCTCAAGGGCTAATCAATGCAGTATTGCGCAAAATCGCTACTGCAGTCCAAAACGATGGTGTCCCGAATAGTCAGTTTGGACTTCCATTTCCAGATTGGTGGTTAAGGCGGATTCGAAAAGCATACCCAGATCAATGGGAGTGCATTTGTAGCCATCAACAAATGCCACCCCCGCTCACCTTGCGGGTCAATCAGATGATCAATACGCGCGCTGATTATGGTGTGAAGTTGGAGGGTTCGGGCATTACCTACCAAATCATTGCTGAGCTCGCTGGCGTCTCGTTGGAGAGCGCATTGACGATTGATGCGCCGCTCCCGGTTTCGCAGTTACCCGAGTTTATGAAAGGGGCGGTATCGGTTCAGGATGCCGGAGCCCAGCTTGCCCCAGTCCTATTGAACCCACAGAAAGGCGAACGGCTGTTAGATGCGTGTGCTGCACCCGGAGGAAAGACCGCGCACCTTTTGGAGACAATTCTTGCCGAGCCAGCAGAATTCATTGCGCTTGAGATCGATCCAGAGCGCGCAAAGAAAATTATGAATGCGCTCACTCGGCTTCGGCTTTTCAATGATCAAGTGCACGTAATCACAGGCGACGCTAGTCGACAGGATTGGTGGGATGGCAATTTATTTGACAAGATCCTTTTGGATGTTCCTTGTTCTGCATCTGGAATTGTGCGCCGTCATCCTGACATTGTCTTTTTACGAAGATCGGAGGATATAGAGCGCTTGGTGGAGGCTCAACGAGCTATTCTTGAAAATGCCTGGATGATGCTAAAGAACGGCGGCACATTGCTTTATCTAACTTGTTCTATTTTTCCAGAGGAGGGTGAAGAGCAAATCACCCGGTTTGTTAAAGACTATTCAAATGCTTTACGATTAGAAGCGCCGGGCCAGTTGCTGCCAAGCAAGTATCACGATGGATTTTTTTATGGCTTATTAAAAAAGCATCAACCATGACCACCTTCTTACGACATTCTCTGTGGGGACTGGCTTGCCTTATCGCGGTATGCATGACGAGTCCCGCCGAAGCACAGGTCATCAAGGTGAAGCAGGCAGAGTTAGAAAAGGTTGAAAGCGCCTGGCTATTAAATGCCAATTTTGGAATTGAACTACCGCCCGGCCTAGAAAACGCCCTAAAAAAAGGTGTGACCCTTCATTTTCTGGTTCAATTCGAATTGACCCGTAGTCGTTGGTATTGGTTTGATGAAAAAGCGGTCAACGTTCAGCGTCAAGTTCGCCTTTCGCATCAACCACTCATTAATCAATACCGCATCAACGCGGGGGGGCTCGCATTAAATGCGAACTCATTAGTGGAGGCATTGCGGATCGCTGGCACGATTGGTGGGTGGAGCGTCATTGAGGCCACCGCGATCGATGCGGATAAACAATATGAGGCTGCGTTACGAATGACCTTGGACCTCGGAAAGTTACCAAAACCTTTTCAGGTGGATGCACTTAATAGCCGAGACTGGTCCTTAAGTGGTGAGTGGTTGCGCTTTCCGTTTAATACATCGATGAGCTTTGTGACGGGGCGCAAATAATGAGCTCTATATTTGCCCTGAGCAATAAAGACTTTATTAAGCGCAGAGCCTTGCCGTTGGTCACATTATTAAGCGGCCTGATTGCGTTGATTTTGCTGCTTCTTTTATCTACTGCCACATCTAATACCGAGTTCTTTGATCAATACTTCATTTGGTTGTATGCCGCCAATATTTTGGTGGGCATCCTGCTCCTGCTCACCATCATTATTTTGGTGGTGGTTATTAGTATTCGTTGGCGCAAGGGTCGATTTGGCACACGCTTAATTGCAAAGCTCGCTATGATTTTTGCTTTAGTTGGGGTGGTGCCAGGCGTTATTTTATATAGCGTATCGTGGCAGTTCGTTTCAAAAAGTATTGAGACCTGGTTTGACGTCAAGGTGGAGTCTGCCCTGAACTCTGGTTTGGAATTGGGCCGCGTGACCTTGCGCATTGCCCAAGAAGAAATTCTGGCGGAGGGAAAGTTTATTGCGGAGCAAGTAGTCCAGGTCCCACCAGGTACGAGCTCAGAACAGGTTGGAGGCATGATTGCCAAAATACGTAATCAGTTTGGGATACAGGAGGTGAGCTTATTTAATATGCAGCGCATCTTGATTCTCAGTACTGAATCCAGACCCCAACAATTTTTCCCAGCCCCCAGTGCTGAGGTGATAGCCGAGGCCTTTCAGAAAAATGGCATCACCTTTCTCGATGAGATTGAGCTTACGAAGGGCCAGCCTGGATACCGTGTACGCGCAATCGTCCCCATTGTTCGTCAAAAAGCCGTTCCAACGAAGGCCGGTTCCTCTAGATATGTTGATGATAAGTACTTCTTACAGCTGGTTCGATTCATTCCTGAGCCATTGGCTAAAAATATTTATGCAGTCGAGTCTGCGTATAGCGAATACCAAGAGAAGGCCCTTGGGCGCATTGGGCTGCGCAAGATGTACATCGGCACGCTCACCCTAACACTTTTTTTTGCTCTATTTGTTGCGGTGACTTTGGCCCTTCTCTTGGGCCGCCAATTGGCGCAACCATTATTGATGCTCTTGCGCGGCACCCAGGCAGTGGCACAGGGGGATCTAAGTCCCAAGCCCGAACTTGATACGGGCGATGAATTGGGTATGCTGACCCGTCAATTTAATGTGATGACCAAGCAGCTCTCCGATGCGCGCGATTCGCTTCAGGAATCGAAGTCGTTTTTGGAGACCGTGCTGGGTAATTTAACGGCTGGCGTTTGCATTTTTGATAACAACTTTAATTTGGCATCAAGCAACCCCGGAGCGGCAAAAATATTAGGACGAGACCTCTTACCAATCACAGGCAAGGGCCTTGGTACGGTTGCCGAGCTGGCGGAATTCGATAGCGCTGTCCGTGAAGGCTTTGCCACTCAAAATTTAATTACTTCGGCTAAAACCGAGGGGGCCAATAAAGCTGAGTTAGTGTGGCAAAAGCAAATCCAAGTCAATCCTGTGAACGAATATGAAAATGATCTTGGCTCAACCCTATTTGTTCGGGGAACCCAACTTTCTCCTAGCCTAAAGATGATTGTGTTTGATGACATTAGTGACGTCATTGCGGCGCAGCGTTCGATCGCATGGAGTGAGGTGGCCAGGAGATTGGCGCATGAGATTAAGAATCCACTGACACCGATTCAGCTATCAGCAGAACGCCTGCAGCAAAAACTCGTTGGTAAATTAAGCCCCGATCAGGATGAGATGATCGAGCGTAGTACCAATACCATTATTGGTCAGGTGCAAGCCATGAAGCAGATGGTCAATGAGTTTCGGGATTTTGCTAAGACCCCTAGCCCAACCCTGGGAAGTCTTGACTTAAATGGTCTGATTCAAGAGGTGATGGGTTTGTATGAGGGCAGCAACATTGGGGTTCGCTTGGATTCTAGGTGTCCGCGGGTCATGGGTGACCCAACGCAATTGCGGCAAGTGATTCATAATCTGTTGCAAAATGCTCAAGACGCTAGTTTAGAAACCGATCGTCCCGCGCAGCTCATTGAGGTCACAACAGAGCTTGTACAAATTCAAGATGCCGATCAAAATAGATCTGCGGTGCGTATGACAATTACCGATAGTGGACCTGGTTTTCAGGCTAAGATACTGGCACGAGCATTTGAGCCCTATATAACAACCAAGTCAAAGGGAACCGGATTAGGATTGGCGGTCGTGAAAAAAATTATTGATGATCATGGTGCAAAAATTGAGATCCGTAATCGCAAACAAGGAGATGATGTATTGGGTGCCCAAGTATCTATTTTGTTTGTAAAGCTTGCTAGAGAGGCGACCTAGTTATGGCAAGCATATTGGTGGTTGATGACGAGATGGGAATTCGTGAGCTCTTACATGAGATCTTGACTGAAGAGGGTCACACGGTTTATCCAGCAGAGAGCGCCAATCAGGCGAGAGCGGTGCGAGAGCAAATGGAGCCCGATTTGGTGCTCCTCGATATTTGGATGCCAGACACTGACGGTATCACTTTATTAAAAGAGTGGGCTCGAGATAATTTGCTAACGATGCCAGTGGTCATGATGTCTGGCCATGCAACTATTGATACGGCAGTTGAAGCAACTCGCATTGGTGCTCTTAATTTTCTGGAAAAGCCCATTGCACTCCAGAAGCTCTTAAAGACCGTCAGCAAAGCGCTTGAGCGCGCTCCCTTGAAAAAGCTAGACGAACCAGAGCCCCAAACCCAACCGAAGTCAATTGATTTACCCAAAACCACGAATCAAGACGAATACATTAGTGGAATTGCAAAAAGCTACTACACTCTGCCACTTCGTGAGTCGCGCGATCTCTTCGAAAAAGCCTATTTTGAATATCAAATGGTGGTCACTGGGGGTAGCATGACCCGTATCTCAGAGTTCACTGGGCTTGAGCGAACCCATCTCTATCGCAAGCTAAAAGCACTCGGCATTGATGTCACCAAAAAGCAAGAGTAACTCATCTTATAAATCTCAACCCTTGGTCTGGTAGCTCAGTCGGTAGAGCAGAGGACTAAAAAATCAATTTGTTGTTGTCCGGCAACCCGTAAGCAATATTTAATAGGGCTTTTGGGTCAAAGATGTTTAAATCCAAAAAATAGCCCAAAAGTCATTAACTGTTTTTAATAAAACAACGAAAGAACGAAAATGAAAATCAAATTATTGGTAGCGGCCGCGGCAATAATAATAGCCAGCTCAGCAATGGCACAGTCTGCATTTGAGGGTGCTTATGGACAACTTGGTATTGGATACCAAAGTTCTAAACCCAAAACTGATTCAACTGAAGAGAGCTATAACTCAACAAATGGCTTTGCTTCAGTTGCTGCTGCTGGTTATAACTTTCAAGTCACTAAAGACTTCTTGCTAGGAATTGGCGCTGAATATAGCTTCCTACCCACATCACAAGCTAATTTAAATGACACTGATAATGGCGTGACTTTAACTGAAAAATACAAAAATCAAAATACTTACAATATTTTCTTGAGCCCAGGCATTGTTATGTCTAAAGATTCATTGGTTTACGCAAAAGTTGGCTATACAGGAACCTCTTATAAGAATGAATCTGAGGGAATAACCGATAACCTTCAAGGATACTCTCTTGGGTTGGGTTATAAGCAAATTATTAACGGCGGTCTTTACGGGTTTGCTGAGGGTAATTACTTCAGTTACAACAATAAAACAACAGCATGTGGAAATAAGCTGAGTGGAAATTCAATGAATTTATTGGTCGGGGTAGGTTACAAGTTCTAAACAAGCTGAAGACACTGCTGATAATGACTTTTAGTTTTTTACAGCCTTTGACTAAAAGTAGGTTTTTAATGAGTGTCATCAGACAAGTGTTAATCTTCGGCCATATCAAACTCACTAAACACCGTTAGCAGGATCGGGTATCCCCACCCTCACAGGATCCACAGCGTTCTCAAGAGTCGGCACAGCTGCACGCATTTATCAAGCTCTACAGCAGTTTGCGTATAATGAGCACTCTTCCGTGGCCTGGTAGCTCAGTCGGTAGAGCAGAGGACTGAAAATCCTTGTGTCGGTGGTTCGATTCCGCCCCGGGCCACCAAGCTCAAACGATGCCCTGCTCATGCGGGGCATTTTTTTGGTCGAATGGATGAGGTGACCAATTGACAATGCGTACGTTTTTGCGTACTATGCTGAAAAGGAGCGAAATCATGACCACATTAACCGCAAGTGAAGCTCGAGCAGGCCTCTACCGTTTGATTGATCAAGCGGCAGAATCACACAAGCCAGTGCTTATTTCTGGTAAGCGAGCAAATGCCGTTTTAGTTTCTGAAGAAGACTGGAGCGCTATTCAGGAGACTCTTTATCTATTGGCAATTCCAGGAATGCGCGAGTCAATTAAGGATGCTATGGCTGAGCCTATTACTAAAAGTAAAAGAGCACTGAAGTGGTGACCTGGAATTTAGCTTATTCCAAATATGCCATTAAGGATGCTAAAAAACTATCTGCCGTAGGCCTTAAAGATAAAGCCCAGGCTTTATTAGATATTTTAGAAGTAGACCCTCTCCAAAATCCGCCGCCTTATGAGAAGTTGGTTGGTGACCTAAAGGGGGCATATTCCCGCAGAATTAATATTCAACATCGCTTAGTTTATGAAATTTTGCGCAAGGAGAAGACGGTTCGAATCTTAAGAATGTGGACTCACTACGAATAAGGTAGGCGTGAGTCTAAAGCGGTGTAGGTTCTTAGGCCTTGGTCGATTTCGCTACGGGCCATTTTTATTAAAGTCAATAAATACTCCCGTGACAAAGCCTATGCTTTTACATACAGCGGAACGATGGAGACAAATTAGACGCTTTGTTTAAAATCCAACGCCTTTTATCCGCTTAGCCTAACGATCAGAGGGTTATCGGGGCTTTATTGACGCACTCCCATACAATTTCCTTTTAATTCATCTTCGGAATGGTTATGCGCTTTCTAACTCTCATCACAGCATCTATTTCACTGTTAATGGGTTGCACATTACATAACTATGGAGATGACCAATTTCAGTTGCGGATGGCCGCCCATGGAAAAGACATTATGTGGGTGCCCACTAGGGTTGATACGGCAACACAGATGCTAGCGTTGGCGCAGGTGAAGTCTGGTGACATAGTCTATGACCTTGGCTCAGGAGATGGCGTGATTCCGATACAAGCCGCCAAGCGCTATGGTGTTCGGGCTGTTGGAATTGAATACAACCCGGATTTGGTTGCACTATCAAAGCGCAATGCAATTCGTGAGAATGTGCAAAATTTAGTGACCTTTAAGCAAGGTGATATCTTTGTTGAGGACTTTTCGTCGGCGACGGTCTTAACATTATTTTTGGGCGAGAGCCTGAATCTAAAACTGATGCCAACAATTTTAAAGATGAAGCCTGGAACCCGCGTGGTTTCAAATACATTTCGAATGGAATCCTGGATTCCTGATCAAGAGGTATCGGTCAGATCAAGCGAAACCACGATTGGCACATTAAATGAAACGATTTATTTATGGATCGTGCCAGCAAGCATCGATGGCACATGGGAATTTACTGGTTTACCGAGCTTAGACAAATCGACCATTCGGTTTGTTCAGAAAAAACAGTTTTTTGATGGAACGATTAATTCGTCAGATAAGCGATCTTTAGCGTTTGAGGATGGCCGAATTCGGGGAGACGCAATTCAATTTGATTTTGAGAGCCATGGAAAAAAATATTCGTTTAGAGGTCAGATCAGCGGAACTCAAATAAGGGGGTTGCTTAACGGAGATCCCAAATTGATAGTTGTCGGTAAACGTCTTTAATAACCTCTTGGCGGTGAATCGCTAGGTCATGTTTCTATTAATTAGGATTTCTATCGATGTGAGATGGGGTCTAATAGACAATGGAGTTAATCGCTGAGCCTGACACCGACAACGTACTTACCGTTAGCCCATTTTTAGCAGGATCACGCCAAGCAGAATGAGTGCAACACCAATCCAGCGAATTGGAATATTGGGATCACCAAAAACCAAGACCCCGAGAGTAAACGTACCCACCGCCCCGATCGACGTCCAAACCGCATAGGCCGTACCAATCGGAATCTCCTTTAGAGAGTACCAAAGCAGCACCCCACTAAGCGCCATGCTGATCACAGCAATGCCAATGCCCCAAATTTTCATATTGGGGAGATCGGCAAGCTTTAATCCCAGGGGCCAGCCTATTTCACAGGCGCCAGCTAAAAGTAGTGAGATCCAGTAAATACTCAAGAGCAATTAATCTTCCATGCAAACGAACTACGCTAGCATAGCAAAGATGAAGATATTGATCACTGGCGCCACCGGATTTATTGGGCGGCATTTGGTAAGTCGCTTATTAGACGAGGGTTACTCGGTGAGTGCGACCGCTCGATCTGGTGCGGATGCGCAATCTTTAAGTCAGCGCGGGGTCAATATGACCCAGATCGATCTTCTATTGACGAATGATTTGCAATCCTTGGTTCGTGGTCACGATTGCGTGATTCATTGTGCGGCCCATGTTGGGCTGTGGGGCCCCAAATCACTCTATGAGAATCTGAATATTCAGTTGACGAAACGACTACTTGAGGCTGCAATTCAATCGGGTGTTCGTAAATTTATTTATATGAGCTGCGCAAACGTAGTGCTCAATGATCCTGCGCCGATCGAAAATGCAACTGAAGACATGTCAATTTGCAATCAAGATTCATTTCCTTACGCCCACTCAAAAGCGCAAGCGGAACAATTGGTGTTATCGAGTTCGTCGGGGTCTTTAAGCGCCATTGTCTTGCGACCCGCCCTAGTTTGGGGTAATGGGGATATGATCGATCGCCAAATCGGACCCGCTGCAGATCGTGGACAGTTTGGCTGGTTTGGTGATGGTCGTTATCCCTATTCAACGTGTTATATCGGAAATTTATGCGAGGCGACTTTGCAAGTTCTAATACAGAATGTATCTAGCGGTGCATTTTTTATTCGGGATGAGGAGCAAATGAATCTGCGTGAATTTCTGAGTACACGATTACGGGCAGGTGGTTATGCGGTGCCGACCTTATCCATCCCACTAGCAGTTGCTTGGCCTTTGGCACGCTTTACAGAAAATGGCTGGAACTATTTGCCACTCAAAGGCGAGCCACCACTTGTACGTGAGGCAGTGCGTTCGATGGGCTATCCATTCACGGTCTCCATCAACAAGGCAAAGAATGCATTCGATTACCGCGCACGATATTCGGTGGCTGAGGGCTTGGCGGAAATTCAGAGGGGTGCCAATAAATCGCTCAATATTTCGTAATACGAAATGGTGTGCTGAAAAATGAAAAAGCCCCGATTAAAAATCCACACCCGAATAATTCTGATAATATAACTTATTGATTTATAAAGATTTATTTTGGAATACCCTATGCTACATTGATCTCATCAAATTATTTTTTACTTTTGGAGGATCTATGAATAGCAAGCTTGTTGACGAAGCACCGTACCACCCAGGTTATGAAGATGCGTCCTTTGAGCAGGTTGAGAACCCATTAATGACTGAATTAGCTCAATACCGCAAAATGAATGAGCGCTATATTGAAACCGCTAAGAAAATTGTTGAGTTTTTGGGTGCTGGCAGTAAGGCCGCCGCTTAAGACGCCTTTCTCTGATCAACAAAAAACCACCTTCGGGTGGTTTTTTGTTGTCAACCTCATCGTGCGCCATTTCTCAAAACCGTAAGGATATCTTTCCATAGATAGACCAATCATAGGCCTGAAAGGTTTGCACAACCTGTTTGCTGGCGCCCACCGCAAACAAAAGATGTTTATTTAGAGAATGAGTCACCATGGCATCTAAGGGTACAAACCAACCACCACCCGCAGTGTTATACAGAATCCCGTTTTCATCCCAAAAACGAATTTGAGTGCTGGGGGAGATCTGTAATCCAATCGTGGGATACAGTTCAAGCGTACGCAATAGCGGGGGCTGCGATGGGTTGGCCGCAAACGAATTATTTTTGCTATCAAACCCGTACATGTAACGAACCAAAGGTGAAAAGTCAGAGAGTAAAGATTTTCTGGTGGATTGTGGAACAAATGACGCGCTGACTTGTGGACCAACCGCCCATTGACCATTATTGCCAAATGGAAAAATAATACGACCACCTAGATTTAGATTCCACTTGGGGAAAAAATCAGGGGGCATACCCCAAATCGTGACCATCGTGTTGCCCGCACTAAATTGGCCGCTGCTTTGCCCCGGAGCTGCTGGCCCCCACGTGGAGTTGTAGGCTGTGTCAATCCGCATCATGCCTTTCCACTGATTGATCGATAGCGGTTGATAGAATCGAAGACGATAAATGTCGCTAAGGGTGCTGTCACCATATCCATTTTGATAGACCCACAACTCCAAAATCGATTCCTTGCTGTAATTAAAGGAATCCGTTTTTAGTCTTAAGAGATGATCTGGCTCCCCTGCGGTATCGCTATCTTGAGCAAAGCCGTAATGAGTGAATAGAACAAAAAATCCACAGAATAGGGTTCTAAAAATTCTCATGACTTCATTGGCATATGTATGAAGGAATAACAAGATCTTGTATATTAGACTCCATAGCCACCAAAGGTATAAAAATGGGTATTAACAATTCAAAGCCCGATCTTGAGCGACTCTTTGAGCAAAACCGGCAGTGGATCGAGTCGGTGACGAGTGCTGACCCAGATTATTTTTCAAGATTGGTTGATCAGCAAAATCCCGAGTATCTGTGGATTGGATGTTCGGATTCGCGTGTTCCTGCCAACCAAATCGTTGGGCTCAAGCCCGGTGAGGTGTTTGTTCATCGCAACATCGCCAATATCGTCGTTCATACTGACTTCAATGCTCTATCGGTGATCCAATTTGCAATTGATCGTTTAAAAGTTAAGCATATTATTGTGGTGGGGCATTACGGTTGTTCAGGAATTGCTGCCGCGCTGAATAATACCCGCATTGGACTCGCGGATAACTGGATTCGACACATTAAAGATGTGCATGATAAGCATCATCATGAGCTTTGTGCCATCGAAGAAGAGAGTGCTCGATTAGATCGTCTTTGTGAGCTCAATGTATTAGAGCAAGTCATCAATATTGGACAAACCAATATCGTGCAAGATGCTTGGGCGAAGGGGCAAACCATTTCAATTCATGGCTGCATCTATCGACTGCATGACGGCTTGCTCAAAGATCTTCATACCAGTATCTCTAACCCCCAAGAGCTGCATGATCGATATCATGCACAGTTAATGAGCCAAGGGTCGTCATGAGCGT
The DNA here is from genome assembly GCA_040400365.1 of Polynucleobacter sp. Taxonomy (GTDB): domain Bacteria; phylum Pseudomonadota; class Gammaproteobacteria; order Burkholderiales; family Burkholderiaceae; genus Polynucleobacter. Next base: position 26,599 of record JBBAQJ010000006.1, read on the forward strand.
TCATGTCATCGGAATATTTAAAATACAGAGCCCGAGCGATTTTGATGACTATCGTGCCCAGGTTGGTGCAACCATCGAGCTCTATGGAGGCAAGGTAATCCGCAGGGGGGTTTGCGAGAATCCTTTTTGGAACCAGTTAAACGCCGCACCGTTTGATACCTTTGTTGAACTTAGTTTCTCAAGTCTAGAGGATGCAAAGCGTTGGGCTAATAGCCCTGAATACTCAGCATTGCTTCCGGTGCGCGAACGAGCGATGCAATTGACACTTTTTCCGGTGCTGGTTTAAAAGCGCTCTTCTTTGCCCAAGATACGCCACTGCCCGCTTGGCAGTGATCCTAGGGTTATCTGACCAATGCGGATTCGTTTTAGACCAATAACATTGAGATCAACGAGCTCACACATCCGACGAATTTGTCGTTTGCGACCCTCTCGCAACACAAAACGGAGTTGATCCTCGTTTTGCCAGCTCACCTTAGCTGGTTTTAGTGCTTTGCCGTCTAGCGATAGTCCGTGCTGCAAAGCGCGCAAACCCGCGTCCGACAATTTACCGCTGACACGAACCAGATACTCCTTTTCGATTGGACTATCTTCGCCGATTAACATCTTTGCGATGCGTCCATCTTGGGTAAGCACTAATAGACCCGAAGAATCAATATCAAGCCGTCCGGCAGGGGCGAGGCCTTTAAAGATGGAGCGATCGGTTCGCTGGAGCGTGCTCGCGTATTGATTTTCGGGGACGATGAGAGACGCTGCTGGTTTATATTGTCCTTCATCATCTAAGTGCGAAATATAGCCTACTGGCTTATTGAGCAAAATGGTGAGACGTTGTTCTTGCTGACGCTTAGCCCCTGATCGTAACGCAATCGTTTGGTGCCGAAAGGCCCGTGTACCTAATTCTTGAACAATCTCGCCATCAACGGTTACCAAACCTTGTTCAATATAAGCATCTGCTTCCCGCCTCGAACATAAACCACGCTCGGACAGAAGTTTGGAAACCCGAATTTTTTCCATCACCAAAATATCAACCAAACTAGGCCAATAATTAGTACCCACTTGCCAATGTAATAGATCTCGCGGTGTGAGGCCTTTAGCTTTTTCGTCTGCATGCGCAGCCGATAAAAATAAGTAAAGAGGACATTTACAAAACCGAGCGATTCACCCTCAACATTTTGTGAGGCCGCAGCACTCATTACTTGTAAACCAAACCAGCGATTAAAGCCTTGCATCATTTTGTTATGGAGCGGCCTCTCGATATCGCAAAACAAAACAATCCGTTGATGATCGGTATTATTGGCTGCAAAGTGGATGTAGGTTTCATCAAACACAACCGCCTCGCCATCCTTCCAATAGTAGGGCTCACCATCGACGTCAATAAAACAGTGCGGGCTGTTTGGGGTTACAAGCCCCAAATGGTAGCGCAATGATCCAGCATAAGGATCGCGATGGCGAACCAATTTTGCCCCGGGAGGCAGCGAAGCAAACATGGCAGCCTTGATACTCGGGATTGATTTAAGTAGCGCAACTGTTTGGGGGCAGGCCGCTTCGGCTGAAGGCAGATCCCTGCCGTACCAATATAAATAAAAGCGTTTCCAGCCAGTACGAAAAAAAGAGTTAAAGCCAATATCGTTATAGCCAGTTGCTTGGCGAATTTGCCCACTATCTTGAAGAGCTAAGGCCTCATCCCGGATGATCTGCCAGCGATCTTTTAGGGGTTGTAATTCTGGGAATGCATCAACAGGTAGGTAGGGGCTACGACCTACTTTAGAAAACAAATAAATCAAGGTATTAATGGGCGCTAATAACACCACATAATCAGTAAGTGAGCGTAGTAAACCAAAGCGTACCTTGCCCCGAAAATAAATAAACAGGGCTGAGCCTAAAAAAACCAGAAAAATACTATGACGAATCTCCATTCCGATCCCTACTTACGAAGCTGCGTCTGACGACGTTGGATCTCTGCGTCAATTTTCTTCAATATAGCATCATCTGGATTTTTCCAACTGGCACCCGATTGATTGGCCATATAGACAACCGATGCCGCAAAATCGCTGACACTCAAATCTGGTTTCCCCCCTTTAGCCGGCATACCACGAACTCCAACGTAGCCATGCGCCGTAATCTGAACCTGACCTTCCTTAATGAGCGCCGCCCATTTGGCTTGATCACCCAGCTTTGGAGCTCCGGCCACTCCGGGAGTATGACAGCTTGCGCAAACCTTCTGATAGGTCGACTCACCGGAGTTGGCCAATGAGACACCTGAAGACATAAGTAAGGTGCAGACGCTAAATAAATAAGAAGCTGTAATGGGGCGCAGCATAAATTCATCCTCTTTAATCAATTGAATCCAGTAAGATAGCTTTTTAATTCAGTAACTTATATGGCACGTTTTTTTCGATCACTTCTTATTTTAGTTCTGATTGGCGGCGTTTTAACTGCCGGCTATACCTATCTAATGCTTCATTGGAGCTATGCGGAGGGTGAGCGAGCCGGCTATGTTCAAAAGTTTTCTAAACGGGGCTGGCTCTGTAAGACCTGGGAAGGTGAGCTGGCGATGGTCTCGATGCCAGGAACGATGTCTGAAAAGTTCTTCTTTTCGGTGCGTGATGATGCCGTTGCCAATAAGATTAACGCCAATATGGGGCGTAAAGTTGCATTGCAGTATGAGCAGCACGTTGGTTTACCGACAAATTGTTTTGCAGAAACCCAGTATTTTGTCGTTGACTTAGTCGCTTTGGATTAGTCATATCCTAAAAGGCTCTGCGGCCAATTTTTTTCAAAAGATTATTTATTTTTATAACATTTTGTGTTTACAATTGCATCAGCGCATATGCGCAACACAATGAACAATTAACAAGGAGCTTCACTTGAATAAAGCAGACTTAATCGCAGCAATTGCTGACGATGCCGAGATTTCTAAAGCAAAAGCAGAATACGCACTAAATTCTGCTATTGAGCACATCATCAAAGCAGTAACGAAGGGCGACTCGGTGCAATTAATTGGTTTTGGAACATTTGCCTCTGGCAAGCGTGCTGCCCGCATGGGTCGCAATCCAAAAACTGGTGAGCCTCTCAAAATTGCCGCTTCCAAGACTGTTAAGTTTTCTGCTGGTAAGGCATTTAAAGACGCTGTTAATAAGCGTAAAAAGTAATCGAGAGCGATCTCTTATAAACCCAGCTTCGGCTGGGTTTTTTATTACCACTTAGCTTTGTACGAGTCGTCGATGGCGATGGATACTCATTAAGATGCCAGCCCCAAACCCAAGCGTAACAAGGGCTGTGCCGCCATAGCTAAGGAGCGGGAGCGGTACGCCAACCACCGGTAAGAGCCCAGTGACCATGCCGATATTGACAAAGGCATAGGTGAAAAAGATCATGCTAATAGCACCTCCCAAGAGGCGCGTAAATAAAGTAGGCGCATTGACTGAGATCGCTAGGCCACGCTTAATTAATGCAAAAAAGAGCAGGATCAAAAGAATATTGCCAAGAAATCCAAACTCTTCAGCAAAAACAGCAAATACGAAGTCAGTATGTTTTTCAGGAATGAACTCCAAATGGGATTGAGTTCCTTCACGCCAGCCTTTACCAAAAAACCCACCAGAACCAACCGCAATCACCGCTTGAATGGTATGAAAGCCTTTTCCAAGCGGATCACTAGATGGGTCTAGCAATGTGCAAACCCTATTTTTTTGATACTCCCGAATTAATGGCCAAGTGACGTCGGGAGCACAAATACTGCCACCAAACACCACCAGTAAAAGAATCGCAATTCCGCCAATTGCCACAACAGGAATGATCCAGCGCCAAGGTAAGCCTGCCAAAATAATGACGTAGAGGCCAGAGGCAAGCACCAACAGAGAGGTTCCTAAATCAGGTTGACGAGCAATCAAAAACACCGGTAAAGCTAGCAATAGCGCTGCCACTAGATAATCAAATCCTGAGCGAATCCCCTCGCGTTTTTGGAAATACCAGGCGAGCATGAGCGGTACCGCAATCTTCATAATCTCGGATGGCTGAATCACAATACCGACATTAATCCAGCGTCTAGCCCCTTTTTTAATTAACCCAAAAATAGCAACGGCGATTAATAGGACAATACCAATGCTGTATATCCAAATCGCAGCCATCTCCAGCCATTTGGGCGGAATCTGTGAAACCAGCCACATAATCACAAAGGCAATCAGAAGGTTGCGGACCTGATCGAGAATCGCTACCGGCGTTCCTTGGCCGGCCGATAAAAAGACAAAGAAACTAATTAGAGCGAGGGCCAAGAAGATGAAGCCCAGGCGAGGATCGAAGCCACTAAAGGCTTGTAAGAGTAATGATTTGAGTCGGACTAAGGCACTCTTTTCCATTCCGGAATCTCCTTAGGCCATTTTCCATCAATGTAGTAATCAAGTGCTTTGCGCGCAATCGGTGCAGCATGCGTAGAACCAAAGCCCGCATTTTCAACAATCATTGCAATTGCAATTTTGGGTTTGTCGTTGGGCGCGTATGCCACAAACAATGCATGGTCGCGCAGAAACTCAGGGGTTGAGGCGTGGTTATACTTTTTTGCATTCAAGTTAAACACTTGAGCGGTGCCTGTTTTGCCGCCTGAGCTGTAAGCCGCACCCCGAAAGGATGAGGCTGAAGTCCCCGCTTTGTTGGTTTCTGCCATCGCCTTCTTGATGATCTCCACATTCTCAGGCTTGAGATCAATACGATAGCTTTCTTTAGGGGTAGTGAGTTCTTTTTGGCGCGTAAATGGATCTTCAATTGCTTTTGCAATATGGGGCTTCATGACAACACCATAATTGAGTACATTCGCAAGCCCGTGTGCTAATTGCAAAATCGTGAATGCGTTGTATCCTTGCCCAATTCCAAGTGAGATTGTTTCACCTTCGAACCACTTTTGTTGCTCGGGCTTTTTAAAAGCTGTTTTTTTCCATTCCGTAGACGGTAGCACCCCTTTTGCTTCACCATCGAGATCAATGCCTGTGAGCTGACCAAAGCCCAAAGGCTTCATAAAATCGTGCATCATATTGACGCCCATGTCCCTCGCCAAAAGGTAGTAGTAGGTATCGCAAGACTCTACAAGAGACTTCTCCATATTGACCATGCCATGGCCGCCCACTTTAATATCACGAAAGGTATGATTGCCGAAGGTAAAAAATCCTGGATCAGCAATTGCATCTTCAGGCTTGCGTTTATTGAGCTCTAAAGCCGCCAATGCCACAAAGGGTTTATAGGTTGATGCAGGGGGATAAATTCCCTTTAAGGGCCGGTTATAGAGCGGCTTTTCCTTTGATTCGTTTAGCTCTTTCCAAGTAACTGGATCAATGCCTTCCACAAAGTCATTGGGATTGAAGTTTGGTTTTGAAACGAAGGCAATAATATCTCCAGTTTCAGGTTCTATGGCGACAAAAGCGCCGCGATATTTACCATAGAGTTGTTCAACCAGAGCTTGCAACTTAATGTCAATTGAGAGAATGACATTTTTACCAGGGATGGATGGCCTACTGGATAGAGTGCGCACAGGCTTGCCGCCCGCGGTAATTTCGACCTCATCGTAGCCCGGAACACCGCGCAAAACCCTCTCATAGGTTTGTTCAATGCCAATCTTCCCGACATATTGAATGCCGGGCAAGAATGCATCTTGAAGCGCATAAGGGTCTTGACTCCCTTTCGTGACCTCAAGTTCGTTTTGCATCCGCTCCTTATCTTTTTGTGATACGCGTCCAATGTAGCCAATCAGATGCGAGGCTAATTCGTTATAGGGATATTCACGAAAATTGCGCGCACTGACATCGACGCCTGGAAAGCGATAGCGATTTGCTAGAAACCGAGCCATCTCAGCTTCGGTCAGCATGGAGCGCAACGGAAAGGTGCCCATGTTGCGAGAATCTTCTAAGGCGCGTTTAAAGTTACGACGATCTCTGGGGCTAATCTGAATAATTTCAGAGAGCTGATTAATCAGGTCATCGACGTTGCCTTTAATTTGAGAGGCATCAACCTCTAGTGTCAGCGCTGAATAATTACGCCCAATCACAATGCCATTTCGATCAATCAGCAATCCTCGATTGGCGGGGACTGGGACAATCGCAATTCGATTGCTCTCAGCAAGGGTTGAATACTGCTGGTGGCTAATAATCTGTAACCAAAATAAGCGGACAACGAGAAAGCCAAAACAGATACCTACGAAGATCATTGCGATCCGCGCTCGCTCCTGAAACGAATAGAGATCGGGTTTTTTAATTGAGGACATGCTGCTTACAGGGGTCGATGGGGGTCGACATCAATTGGCCGTCGTTGTGGCAAGAGCAAAAGATAACTGGCAAGGGGCCAAAGCAGGGCCTCAATGGCTGCTTGGATAAGGCTCGTTAGACCCCACCAATGTATTTGCTCATTCAGAGCCCAAAGCACAATGACTGGGAAAATAGAAACTAAGGCGAAGATAGGAAATACGTTTAGGATTTGAGTGGTCACAGGCAAGGCAGTAATGCGGTGATGCCAAGCAATTGCAATATAGGCCACCAGAGAGTAACTAAAGGCATGAACCCCGAGCAAGGCCCCGCTGTGAATATCCATCACTAACCCAAATATAAATGCTGTGATTACACCAACAAAGCGATGCTGATGAATGTTCCAAAACACAATGCAAATAATGAGCCAATCTGGGACCCATGCATGATTGCCCCACGGTAAAAAATTCAGCAACAGTGCAATGAGTAAGCTAAGGTAAATAAAGGGTAGCTTGACCGGGCGGAGAATGTAGCCGCTTTGATAATCAATCATGGCTGCCCCTTTGGTCGTGTTTGCCGTCGACCGGTCGATGATGGCGCATTACTATTTGAGGCTGGCTTAGCATCTAATTGTGGATCGTAGATTAAGGCAAGCGCCTGGAGATGGCGATTGACTTCGGCAATCGGACTGCAAAAGACATTTGCTGAGTTTTGATCAAGATTGCGCTCGATTTTGGTAATCACGGCCACCGCAAACCCTGGGGGATACACACCATCAACCCCTGAAGTTAAAAGAATGTCGCCAACCTCAAGATCACTGGCCACTGGTAAGTAACGTAGTTGCAATAACTGACCACGTCCGCTTCCGACCACTGCTGCGCGAAGTCCATTGCGTGCGACAAGGACTGGAACTGCAAAATCACGATCTTCCAATAAAGACACTTCGGCTGAATGATCAAACAAGCGAACCACTTGACCGAGAATGCCCATGTCATTGGCAATTGGTGAGCCTAACCGTAGGCCTTGGTTTTCACCCCGATTGATTACAACGCGTTGTGAAATGGGGTTGGGTGGATTAAATAAAATTTCTACAGGAACCGTTTTAAACGTCACCTTCTTTTGCAAATCCAACAGACTACGAAGATTTTGATTCTCAACCGCGAGACGCGCGGATTGATTAGCTAGCAGCGAGAGTTCCGCTTGCCGTAATTTGAGCGCCTCATTTTCTTTTTCAAGCGTACTGCGACTGGTTAAATAGTCACTACCCCCAGAAATCATCGAGCCAGGTAGGAGCATCAGTTGCTCAAATGGTCGTACAACGATATTGACTTGGTTGCGAATAAAGTCCAGCGACTTGATCTGAAAATCAATAATCATGAGTGCCAGGCTAATTACAAGGCACGCAATTAATTTGGCAAGCGCAGGAATGCCTTGCTTGAAAAGTGGTGGGGCGCTATATTGCACAGCCCGCTCCGGCGTTTAGCCGCCTATTCTTGTGAGAACACTCCACCTAATTTATCCATGCGCTCTAATGCAATGCCGCAACCACGTGCAACACAGGTCAGGGGATCTTCTGCGACATGGATTGGCAAGCCAGTTTCTTCCATCAAAAGGCGATCGAGGTCACGCAGTAAGGCACCGCCGCCAGTTAGCATAATGCCGCGTTCAGCGATATCGGCAGCAAGCTCAGGTGGAGTTTGCTCAAGAGCTGCTTTTACCGCAGTCACAATTTGATTAAGTGGATCAGTTAATGCTTCTAGGATTTCATTGCTAGTGACAGTAAAGCTTCGGGGAATGCCCTCCGAGATATTGCGACCCTTGATTTCTAGTTCTTTGACTTCAGTGCCCGGGAAGGCCGAACCAATCGCTTTTTTACCTGCTTCAGCCGTTTGTTCACCAATGAGCATGCCGTAGTTCCGTCGGATGTAATTCGTAATTGCTTCATCGAACTTGTCTCCTCCAACCCGAACCGAACCTTTGTAAACAACGCCACCAAGGGACATGACACCCACTTCAGTCGTTCCGCCACCAATGTCAACCACCATGGATCCCGCAGCTTCCGAAACTGGGAGCCCCGCACCAATGGCAGCTGCCATTGGCTCTTCAATGAGAAATACTTGAGAGGCGCCCGCACCTAAGGCAGACTCCCGAATCGCACGACGCTCAACTTGTGTCGAACCGCAAGGCACACAGATAATGATTCGAGGGCTGGGTTTTAGTAGCTTACTCTCATGAACCATTTTGATAAATTGCTTGAGCATTTGCTCGGTGATGGTGAAATCTGCAATCACACCATCTTTCATGGGACGAATTGCTTCGATGTTTCCCGGCACTCGCCCTAGCATGCTCTTTGCTTCGCGACCAACCGCCAAAATAGTTTTTTTGGCATTTGGGCCACCCTCTTGGCGGATCGCAACAACCGAGGGCTCATCGAGCACAATGCCCTTATCACGCATGTAAATTAAGGTATTTGCGGTGCCTAGATCAATGGCTAGGTCATTGGAAAAATAGCTACGAAAGAGACCAAACATAATGTAAGTGGGAAAATAGAAATATTAATTAGCTCAAAGATGAAATGATACTCTAGCACCCCATGGATATAAATGAAGTTCACCGTATAGCGAAGCTCTCTCGCTTGCAATTAAGCGCCTCAGAGGCCGAGGCAGTACTGCCGCAATTAGAGGCCGTTTTTGCTCTCGTCGAAGAAATGCAAGCGGTCAATACTGAGCGGATTGAGCCCTTACCCCACCCCATTTTGTTTATTGAGGATTTATCGCAGCCCTTACGGGCTGATGGGTGTACGGAGAGTAATGCGCGCGCGCAGAATATGGCGAACGCACCCGCGCAAGCCGAGGGTTACTTTTTGGTCCCGAGGGTGATCGAATGAATTGGCAGCACCAAACCCTGCAAAGTTTATCTAAGTCATTGATTAATAAAGAAATATCAAGCTTAGAGTTGTGTGAGTTCTTTCTTGAGCGGATGGCAAAATACCAGCATCTAAATGCGTATCTCGATGTTTTGCCAGACCAGACGCGAGAGCAGGCGAGGCGCGCAGATCAGCTGATTTCACAAGGGCTTGCGGGACCCTTAACCGGAATTCCGATTGCCCATAAAGATGTCTTTGTGACCAAAGAGTGGGCCACGACGGCGGCTTCTAAAATGTTGGCGGGCTATAAGAGCCCCTTTGATGCAGCCGTGGTAGCAAGTTTGGGCTTGCCAGACGCAGATAATCCAAAGGCTGCAGGCATGGTGTGTCTGGGCAAAACCAATATGGATGAGTTTGCAATGGGCTCCTCCAATGAGAACTCTGCATTTGGGGCTGCCCTCAACCCATGGAATATTGGGCGGGTCTCGGGCGGGTCTTCGGGTGGTTCGGCGGTCGCCGTTGCCGCCGGATTGGCGCCAATCGCTACTGGGACTGATACCGGTGGATCGATTCGGCAACCAGCTGCTTTTTGTGGCCTGACTGGTATTAAGCCAACTTATGGTCGTGTTTCGCGATACGGCATGATTGCTTACGCCTCCTCACTGGATCAGGCAGGCCCCATTGGAAAAACCGCCGAGGATTGCGCTCTATTACTTAGCGCCATGTCGAAGCACGACCCCCGTGATTCAACATCCCTTGCTGATAGCGGCGAAGACTACGGACGTTTTCTGAATCAAGCTTGGTTGGGCGAAGATACTAAAAAACCTCTATTGGGGTTACGCATTGGTTTGCCCAAAGAATTCTTTGCTGAGGCTCTGTCACACGATGTAGCGCAAGCGGTGCTGGCTGCGAAAGAGGCATTTCAGTCTTTGGGCGCTGCTGTTTGCGAAGTGAGTTTGCCTAAAACTAAGCTATCGATCCCGGTGTATTACGTTTTAGCTCCTGCTGAAGCATCGAGCAACTTGAGCCGTTACGATGGGGTGCGCTATGGGCATCGTGCGAGCGATTACTCTGATTTGTTGGAGATGTATGAACGTTCCCGCAGTGAGGGCTTTGGTGCAGAGGTGAAGCGGCGCATTTTGATTGGCAGCTATGTTTTATCGCACGGCTACTACGATGCTTATTATCTGCAAGCCCAGAAAATTCGTCGCATTATTGCTGCAGATTTTGCGCAAGCTTTCACTCAGTGCGATGTGATTTTGGGACCTGTAGCCCCGGATGTTGCTTGGGGCCTGGGCGAAAAGACTAAAGATCCCTTGCAGATGTACTTAGAAGATATTTATACCCTGTCAGCGAATTTGGCGGGCTTGCCAGCAATGAGCGCGCCGTGTGGATTCTCGGGCGATGGGCTACCGATTGGAATGCAATTGATCGGAAACTATTTCTCCGAGGCTCGCCTATTGCAAGTTGCGCATCAGTATCAGCAAGTGAGCGACTGGCATCTGCGCAGACCCGAAGGGGTGGCATGATGAAGTGGGAAATTGTCATCGGACTTGAAACGCATACGCAACTGTTAACACAGTCCAAAATATTTAGTGGGGCGAGTACGCAATTTGGTGCTGCGCCCAACACACAAGCCTGCGCCGTTGATTTAGCGTTGCCGGGAGTGTTGCCAGTTTTAAATCGTCAAGCGGTTGAGCATGCGATTCGTTTTGGTTTGGCGATCGGCGCCCAGATTTCTCCGCATAGTATTTTTGCCCGTAAAAATTATTTTTATCCTGATCTGCCTAAGGGCTATCAAATTAGTCAATATGAGATACCGGTGGTTGTCGGTGGACAAATTGAAATCGTTGTCGATGGCCAGACCAAGGTGGTTGAGCTAACGCGGGCCCACTTAGAAGAGGATGCGGGCAAATCTGTTCATGAGAACTTTACTGGGCCTCATGGGGAGCCAGCCAGTGGAATTGACTTAAATCGAGCCGGGACTCCTCTCCTAGAGATTGTGACCGAGCCGGTGATGCGCAGTGCTGCTGAGGCAGTTGCTTATGCTAAAGCCCTTCATAGCTTAGTGGTCTGGTTAGGGGTGTGTGATGGCAATATGCAAGAAGGCTCGTTTCGATGCGATGCCAATGTATCGGTGCGACCGATGGGGCAGACCGAATTTGGAACGCGCTGCGAGATTAAGAATTTAAATTCCTTCCGATTCTTAGAAGAGGCAATTCAGTATGAAGTGCGACGCCAAATTGAATTGATTGAAGATGGGGGTACGGTTATTCAGGAAACGCGCTTATACGACCCCGATCTTCAAGAAACGCGCAGCATGCGCAGCAAAGAAGACGCTCAAGATTATCGGTATTTTCCAGACCCTGATTTATTGCCACTCGTCATTCATTCAGATTGGATTGAAGAAATTCGGGCTGGTATGCCAGCATTGCCTGCCACGCTACGCACTCAGTGGCAATCTGAATACGGACTTAGCCCTTACGATAGTCAGATCCTCAGCCAGGATCGTGCCACAGCCGATTTATTTATGGAGCTGGTTCGCCGTTTGGGCGTAAAACACGCAAAGACGATTGCAAACTTCATTGCAGGCGATTTGGCCTCGGCTTTAAATCGCTCGAATTTATCCGCCCATGAATTACCAATTGAAATTGCTCAGATTGAGGCGCTACTTAATCGTTCTCTAGACGGAACGATTTCCAACAAGATTGCAAAAGAGATATTCATCGTAATTTGGGAGGATGCGCTTGCCAACAAACCAACTATCCTGATTGATGAAATGATTGAGCAACGAGGGTTAAAGCAAATTACTGATATTGGCGCCCTAGAAGCCCTCGTTGATGGGGTGTTACAGGCCAATGCAAAATCCGTTGAAGAGTTTAAGTCTGGCAAAGAGAAAGCCTTTAACGCCTTAATTGGACAGGTAATGAAAGCCTCGCAAGGTAAAGCAAACCCTCAGCAGCTCAATGAGATATTGCGTAAGAAATTACAAAGTGGATAGGAAACGAAATGAGCGCTTCAGAGCTGAGTCAGGATGAACAAGAAGCCTTAGTGGCCCAATGGCTAAAAGCTTGCCCAGGATTTTTTGAGCGTCATGCTGAGGTGTTACAAGAAGTTCGTATAAAAGATCCCAATAGCGATCGAGCCATCTCTTTGCAAGAGCGGCAAATGCATTTGTTGCGCTCACAAAATCAAGAACTCAATTCACGCCTAAACGAAATGCTACGTTTTGGTAGCCGCAATGACAAAACTCAAGTGGGAATGGTTGCTTGGTTACAAAAGCTCATTGAAGCGCAAGATACTCAGCAAGTAAATAGCGCAATTGAAAGTGGTCTTTCCTCTGTCTTCGAGGTGGAGGTTTGTAAAGTATTGCCAATCGATTCTGCGTTTGAGGCATTGCTAGAACGGCCCATTTGCCAGCCCTTCACGAAATGCCCAGATGTATTCAAAGAAAAACTAGCCCATTTGCAGGCCAATGATGATTGGCAGAGCGTTGCAATATTAGCAATGCCATTAGAGCAAAATCGCTTTGCTGGCTTAGCTCTTCTTAGTAAAGACGGCGAACGTTTTACTGAGGATATGGGCGTGTTTTATTTAAGACAAATTGCTGGTTTAGCTGCAGCAGCGTTACGGCGGGTTGCCGGTTAAGCACAAATAAGCACACGATTGTGGACACTCTCTCGGCGAAGATCGAGGCCTACCTAAATAACTTGCATGTTGTGCGGCAATTATCGGTCCATACGATTAAAGCATATCGTGCCGACTTAAAAATTCTCTGCGAAAGCGCACAAGTCGAGAAGTGTACGATCGATCAAATTAATCATGCATTAATTCGTCGTTGGACCGCAATGCTTCATGCCAAAGGATTATCTGCGCGATCGATTGCTCGAGTTTTATCGGCATGGCGCGGTTTTTATGACTGGCTCTTATTGGAAAGTAAAGGTCAGCTTGGGCTTGGATCAAACCCCGTCGCCGACATTAAGGCCCCCAAGCGCAGTAAGTTACTGCCGAAGGCATTATCCGTGGAACAGGCGCTAGCTCTCATTGAGTTCGCCGCTAAGGAGGCAGCCGAAAATGAAGAATGGGAGTTGAGTCGTGACCATGCGTTGATCGAACTCTTGTATTCATCAGGCTTGCGCCTATCAGAGTTGCTAGGATTGGATAGCGAGCCTAGTCGAGATTCTTTGGGTTGGATTGATTGGAGCGCAAGTGAGGTTTCGGTTCTTGGTAAAGGCAATAAGCGCAGGACCATTCCAGTTGGCAAGCCGGCCATGGAGGCATTGCAGCGCTGGAAATCGCAACGCGCTTTATTAACGTTGCAGGATGAGCATGCTTTATTTGTGTCCATTCAGGGTAGGCGTCTTGCACCACGAACCGTGCAAGCACGTTTGCGGTCAATGGCCATTCGGGCTGGCTTGCCTACCCATGTGCATCCACACATGATGCGCCACAGCTTTGCTAGCCATGTTCTGCAATCGTCCCATGACTTACGAGCCGTACAAGAAATGTTAGGACACGCCAGCATTGCCAGTACCCAAATTTACACTGCGCTGGATTTTCAGCATTTAGCAAAAGCCTATGATAGTGCTCACCCCCGCGCCAAAGTGAAGGGTAATAAAACGTGAACTGCAACATTATTCTTGAGGCGGGTAAGGAGCGCCCCATTGTGCGGAGGCACCCTTGGGTGTATGCGACGGCGATTAAGCGGGTTGATGGAAAGCCCAAAGCAGGTACAACGGTTCAGATCCTTAGTCAAGATGGTCGCTGGATTGCAAAAGGAGCCTATAGTCCTTTATCTAAAATCCGCGTTCGCGTTTGGTCATGGAGCGAAAGCGAAGCCATCGACCACGCCTTCTTTAAGCGCAAAATTAGTACAGCAATACAGCATCGGCAGCAATGGGTAAAAGGCACAAATGCGATTCGATTAATCGCTGGGGAGGCCGATGGATTACCCGGCCTGATTGTTGATCAATATGATCGCGTGATTGTTTGCCAGTTTCTGAGTGCTGGCGTGGAATATTGGCGAGATGCCATCATTGGCGCCTTACAAGAGCAAACCCAATGCTCTTTGATGGTCGAACGATCGGACGCTGCAGTGCGAGCCCGAGAGGGATTGGCAGAGCAGAGTGGGATTTTGTCTGGCGAGCATGATGGCGAGCTCATTTTGGTCAATGAGCATGGGGTTCAGTATGGAATCGATGTACTCGGAGGTCATAAGACTGGTTTTTACATTGATCAGCGTGATAACCGCAAGATGGTGTCTGAGCTCGCAAGTAATCGCCGCGTGCTCAATATGTTTTGCTACACCGGCGGATTCTCTTTGGCTGCTTTGCAAGGAGGGGCAAAGAGCGTCATGTCGGTTGATTCATCTGGCGATGCCTTGGCATTGGCACAGCGCCAAATGGTAATGAATGGATATTCTCCAGAATTGGCGACCTGGCATGATGCCGATGCCTTTGCTACCCTTCGAGAATTGCGGGGCGCCCAAGAAAAATTTGATTTAATTGTCTTGGACCCCCCAAAGTTTGCGCCTTCGGCTCAGCATCTTGAGCGTGCCTTAAAGGCTTATAAAGAGATTAATCGCGCTGCCTTGCAATTACTCAATCCGGGCGGCCTGCTATTCACATTTTCCTGCTCAGGCGCTGTTAGCCTTGAGCTTTTTGAGCAAATGATCGCCTCATCCGTTAGTGAGGCCTTGGCACATATGCAAGATCAAGAAACTAATTATCGGGTCCTGCGGCGTTTGGCAGCTGGATTGGATCACCCAATTCTGGCTAGTTTTCCGGAAGGAGAGTACCTTAAGGGGTTGCTACTCCAACGTACTCAATAGTCGGTAAGATACTTCTTTATCCATTCTTTTTAAGAAATCACATCACGATGGCATTAATACCAGTAACGATTCTTACGGGATTTTTAGGCAGTGGTAAGACCACCTTGTTAAAACACATTTTGACCGGTGAGCATGGCAAAAAAATTGCTGTAATTGAAAACGAGTTTGGTGAAGAAAATATCGATAACGATATCCTGGTTCAAGATACGCAAGAGCAAATTGTGCAAATGAGCAATGGCTGCGTGTGCTGTTCGATTCGAGGTGATTTGGTCGAAGCATTAAATCAGCTATGGGAGCAGCGTAAGAGTAAAAAAATTCAGTTTGACCAAGTGGTCATTGAAACAACTGGTGTGGCAAACCCGGGCCCGGTTGCGCAAACGTTTTTTATTGATGATGACATTGCCAACCATTACGTGTTAGACGCCGTTGTTACCCTTGTCGATGCTAAGCACGGCCAGAAACAGCTCAATGAGCATGAGGAAGTTCAGCGTCAAGTCGGCTTTGCCGATCGTATCTTTATTACTAAAACAGACCTTGCGAGCCCAGATGAAATTGCCGCTCTAAAAAATCGGTTGATGCATATGAACCCAAGAGCACCCATCCAAACGATTACAAAGGGCGTAGTGTCGCTCGATTCTGTCTTGGATTTACGGGGATTTAATTTAAACGCAAAGCTCGATATTGACCCTCATTTTTTGGAAGGGGATGATCATGACCATAGCGAGTGCGGTCACGATCACCACCACGATCATGAGCATCACCATGACCATGGCCACAATCATCACAATCACCATGGGCATACCGATCGGATTCAATCGTTTGTATTTAAGAGCGATAAACCTTTCGATCACCGCAAGTTGGAGGATTTTTTGGGTGGCGTCTTATCTGTATTTGGGGAGAAGATGTTGCGCTACAAAGGCGTCTTGTATGTGAAGGGTTCAGCCCGCAAAGTGGTTCTTCAGGGCGTTCATGAAATGATGGGTAGTGATTTGGCTGGGCCATGGGGGGCGGAGGTCAAACAAACTCGGATGGTATTCATTGGGATTGATCTGCCAAAAGATACTTTGCTGGCCGGATTGGAAGGCTGCTTGGCTAACTAATTGAATTAATTGAATTACTGTACAATGCGCCGCCACGGTTGCATTTAAATAGCCATTGAAACTTTTATAGAAAGCGTAATAATGCTCCCTTGAAAGTGCAATTAAGTGACTTTTAGTAGTAACCCTGATTGGCGATATTGCCCTAGGGTTTAAGGTGTTGATTATTTGGAACGAAGGAAAAACAATGACGACAAAAGAAGCGAGTACCAAAGCGAAGTCTGCTGAGTCCAGTAAGAAAGCTTCTGGATCGTCCGCTAAAGGCGCCCCCCTAACTGAGGCTGAATTACTAAAGATGTCTGAAAAAGACTACATGAATGCCGCTCAGTTGGAGTTCTTTCGCACCAAATTGCAGACGCTTAAAGAAGATATCTTGAAACACGCGAGCGAAACGACCGAGCACTTACGTGAAAACATACTGGTCCCCGATCCCGCTGATCGGGCAACGATTGAAGAGGAGCACGCCTTGGAGCTCCGAACCCGAGATCGCGAACGAAAGCTCCTAAAGAAGGTTGAACAAGCTTTGGCTAGGATTGAGTCAGGTGATTATGGGTGGTGCGAAGAAACCGGTGAGGCGATTGGTTTATCGCGCCTGATCGCCCGCCCAACCGCTAATCTCTCACTCGAGGCCCAAGAGCGTCGTGAGTTACGCCAAAAGCTATTTGGTGAATAGGATTTCTATTCATCATGACTAAAGCAGTACCAACACTCGCTGATATTCCACCATTGTTGAAGGCCGAGATTTTGGCCGAGGCCTTGCCCTACATTCGGCAATACCATGGCAAAACCATTGTGATCAAATATGGTGGCAACGCCATGGTTGAAGAGCGCCTCAAAGAGAGTTTTGCGCGCGATGTGATTTTGCTAAAGCTAGTTGGCATGAACCCGGTCGTGGTTCATGGTGGCGGACCGCAAATTGATGAGGCCCTTAAGAAAATTGGCAAGACTGGCACCTTTATTCAGGGAATGCGGGTTACCGATGAAGAGACCATGGAAGTGGTTGAGTGGGTATTGGGTGGCGAGGTGCAGCAAGACATCGTGATGTTAATTAATCATTTTGGCGGCCAGGCCGTTGGCTTAACTGGTAAAGATGGTGGTTTGATTCATGCCAAGAAAATGATGGTTCCGAATGAACAAACTCCCTCTGGCGCACCAATTGACTTGGGATTTGTCGGTGAAATTGAATCGATTAATCCGGCGGTGGTGAAAGCTTTACAAGACGATGCCTTTATTCCCGTGATTTCACCAATTGGTTTTAGTCAAGAAGGTCAAGCCTACAACATCAATGCCGATTTGGTTGCAGGCAAAATGGCTGAAATCCTCAAAGCGGAGAAATTGGTGATGATGACCAATATACCGGGCGTGATGGATAAGGCAGGTAAGCTCTTGACCGATTTAAGTGCACGCGAGATCGATGCACTATTTGCAGACGGTACGATTTCTGGAGGTATGCTCCCTAAAATTTCGTCTGCCTTGGATGCTGCCAAGAGCGGTGTGAACTCTGTGCATATTATTGATGGGCGAATTGAGCACTCCTTACTCTTAGAAATTTTGACGGAACAAGCTTTTGGTACCATGATACGTTCTAGATAAAAAAATAATCATGAACAGCAGCGGTAGCCCTCTTCATCAAGAATCAGCTTCTGAGATTAGCGGGGGCGAGACCAAGGCGCGCAAGCGTCCTCGTCCAGGCGAGCGCCGTTTACAAATTCTGCAGATTTTGGCCGAGATGTTGCAAAACCCAAGTGGCGATCGCGTCACCACAGCTGCTTTAGCTGCCAAGATCGGCGTTTCAGAGGCTGCCCTATATCGACACTTTGCCAGTAAGGCGCAAATGTTTGAGGGTTTAATTGCGTTCATCGAGCAAACCATTTTTGGCCTGATTAATCAAATTAATCAAAAAGAGGAATTGGGCATCGCGCAAGTGAAGGGGATGGTGCAAATGCTCTTGGTTTTTGCTGAAAAAAATCCCGGCATGGTGCGTGTTTTATTGGGCGACGCATTATTGCAGGAGGACGATCGCTTACAGGAGCGCATCAATCAAGTTTTGGATCGTGTCGAAACATCCCTAAAGCAATCGTTGCGGATTGCACAAAGTCAACATCAGGATGGGGCAGTTACTGATACTGCTGGCTTACAGTCTGCGCTTCTGATGAGTTATGTGGTTGGTCGCTGGCATCGCTTTGCTCGAAGTGGTTTTAAGAAGTTGCCCAGCGAAGGAATTGAGCCAAGTCTACGAATTCTGCTTACTGCATGAGTGAGCTGCATCTTTCAAAGAAAACCTATCATTTTGATGCACCGCTAAGGTTGCAAAGTGGCGCTAGCATTGATCAATACGATTTAGTCGTTGAGACTTATGGACGGCTGAATGCAAACGCTAGCAATGCGGTTTTGATTTGCCATGCGCTAAATGCATCGCATCATGTTGCTGGTATAGACCCTGACAATACCAATGAGTTGGGCTGGTGGGACAACATGGTTGGACCTGGCAAGCCAGTCGATACCAATCACTTTTTTGTGATTGGGGTAAATAATTTAGGTTCGTGTTTTGGTTCAACGGGCCCGATGAGCATCAATCCACAAACGAATGAACCTTATGGAGCTCGTTTTCCGGTGCTCACTGTTGAGGATTGGGTCAACGCACAAGCACGTCTAGCTGATCAAATGGGGATTGAGAAGTTTGCAGCAGTCATGGGGGGCAGTCTAGGTGGGATGCAGGCCATGTCGTGGGCAATTCAATACCCAGAGCGCGTTGCCCACTGCGTGGTGATTGCCTCCACGCCGAAGCTTAGCGCTCAAAATATTGCATTTAACGAAGTTGCGCGCAATGCAATTTTGTCAGACCCTGATTTTTATGGCGGCGACTATTACAAGCATGGCGTTGTTCCCAAGCGTGGCTTGCGCTTAGCGCGGATGGTGGGCCATATTACGTATCTATCGGATGACGATATGGCTGAGAAGTTTGGGCGTGATTTGCAGCGTTTAGCTGGCGCGCCGGACGAGTATCGCTTCAGTTTTGATGTGGAGTTTGCCGTTGAGAGTTACTTGCGGCATCAAGGCGATAAGTTCTCTGGGTATTTTGATGCGAATACGTATTTGTTAATTACTCGGGCGCTGGACTATTTTGATCCAGCAAAGCGTCATCAGGGGGATTTGAGTCAGGCCCTAGCGAATGCTCACGCTAAATTTTTAGTCATCAGCTTTTCAACAGACTGGCGTTTTTCACCCGATCGTAGTCGCGAAATCGTGCAAGCTCTACTCAATAACAAAGCAGATGTGAGCTATGCTGAAATTGATGCGCCCCATGGACATGATGCGTTCTTACTTAATGATGAACGCTACCATCGCTTAGTGCGAGCCTATTTTGCGACGATGGCGGAGGCGCAATGCAATTAAGATCTGATTTTGATGCGATCGCCAATTGGGTTGAAACGAACAGCTCTTTATTAGACTTGGGTTGTGGTGATGGCTCGTTCCTCGAGTTCATTCGTGCAAAGCGTCAAGCGATTACTTATGGCGTTGAAATTAAAGACAGCGCAGTATTGGCGTGTGTGGAAAAGGGCCTAAATGTAATTC
The DNA here is from genome assembly GCA_040400365.1 of Polynucleobacter sp. Classification (GTDB taxonomy): domain Bacteria; phylum Pseudomonadota; class Gammaproteobacteria; order Burkholderiales; family Burkholderiaceae; genus Polynucleobacter. The sequence continues at coordinate 46,189 of JBBAQJ010000006.1, forward strand.
AGCAAGATTTGGAAGGCGGCTTGGCACTTTTCAAGGATCAGAGTTTTGATACTGTCGTGTTGTCACAGACTTTGCAGACGATTCATCAAACCGAGCGTATTTTGCGGGAGGTGGTTCGCGTCGGAAAACAATGTGTTGTTTCTTTTCCAAACTTTGGACACTGGTCGCATCGCTACGCAGTCGCACTTGGTCGTATGCCGGTTTCAAAATCCTTGCCCTACGAGTGGTTCAATACCCCTAATGTACGGGTTCTAACGATTGCTGATTTTGAAGCCTTGGCACATAAATTAGGAATTGAGATTCTGGGGCGGGTTGTTCTGCATCATGGCAAGACGGTCCATTGGCTGCCTAATCTATTTGGTAGCTTAGCAATCTACCGCGTGCGTGGAGCTAAATAGCATTCGCTCCTGGTTGAATGATTTACGGGTCTATCTTGAGTGGCCCAGTATTCGTATTTTCTTTTTAGGATTCTCGGCCGGCCTTCCTCTTCTCTTAGTATTGGGCACCTTAAGTTTTCGCCTAAGAGAGCTTGGCATTGATCGCAGCACCATTGGCTATTTATCGTGGGTTGGTTTGTTTTATGCCGGTAAGTGGCTTTGGGCTCCATTGGTAGACCGGGTACCAATTCCTGGGGTCACAAAATACTTAGGGCGTCGGCGTAGTTGGTTGCTATTCGCTCAAGCGCTCATCATGATCGGCTTGGTGGGCATGGCCATGAACGATCCCAAGGAAAATTTACAGGTCATTATTTGGTTTGCATTATTAGTTGCCTTTGCTTCGGCCACCCAAGACATTGCACTGGATGCCTTTCGGATTGAGTCGGCAAAGGCAGAGTACCAAGCGGCTTTAGCGGCTAGTTATCAAACAGGTTATCGCTTGGCAATGATTTGGGCAGGAGCGGGCGCATTGTGGCTGGCAGCGCGTGCCGAAGAAAGCACGAGCCTCTACTTTACGAATGCTTGGCAATTTGCGTATTTAGTGATGGCATTATCGATGAGCGTTGGTGTAATCACCACCTTACTGAGTCCTGAGCCCCAAATGGTTCAGCTACCCAAAGTGCGCACCGCAGGCGAGTGGTTGCATCAAACCCTGATTCAGCCTTTTGCGGACTTTATTGGTCGATATCGTTGGCATGCTCTTTTAATTCTGGCGCTCATTGCTGTTTACCGCATAAGCGATGTCGTGATGGGCATTATGGCGAACCCGTTTTATGTGGATATGGGCTATACCAAGGATGAGGTAGCGGCTGTTACAAAAGTATTTGGGGTCATCATGACTTTAGTCGGCGCTTTTGTGGGCGGAATTTTGGCACTGCGTTTTGGAGTGATGCGTATTTTATTTTTGGGAGCCATTCTCTCGGCAGCTAGCAATCTTCTTTTTGCGTGGTTAAGCACACGCGGCCATGATCTAACCGGTCTAGTTTGGGTCATCTCAGCTGATAATCTGAGTTCCGGTATCGCTTCAGCTGCGTTTATCGCTTACCTTTCTTCATTAACCAATGTTCAATATTCAGCAACGCAATACGCATTATTTAGTTCGATGATGCTATTGCTGCCAAAATGGTTGGCTGGTTTTTCGGGGGTGTATGTCGATCGCTTTGGTTACGAAAGCTTTTTTATCTCAACCGCATTGATTGGCATCCCAGTACTCATCTTGATTGGAATCGCGATTCGGATGCAGATTAAAGGGTCCAATCATATTCAATCATAAGTGGCGCATGGTCTGAGAAGCGCTGTTTTTTATAAACACTCGCTTTTTTAGCAGACTTGCCAAACTCTGGTGTGGCGATTTGATAATCAATGCGCCACCCTACATTGTTGGCATACGCCTGGCCACGTTGACTCCACCAGGTATAGCAGGTATCACTCGCATTGGGCTCGAGATGTCGATAGACATCCATATAACCCTCTTCGGTAAACAGCCTGGTTAGCCAAGCGCGCTCTTCCGGTAAGAACCCTGAATTCTTTAGATTCCCTTTCCAGTTTTTTAGATCAATCTCTTGATGCGCAATGTTGACATCCCCGCACAAGACAATCTGTCGCCCTTTGTTTCTAAGCTCGATGAGATGGGGTAAAAACGCATCCAGAAACCGAAATTTTGCTTCCTGTCGTTCAGGAGAGCTGGAACCAGAGGGCATGTAGACTGAAACCACTGAGAGGGAACCAATCGAGATTTCGACATAGCGCCCTTCGGCATCAAATTCAGGGTTGCCAAATCCAATTTGTAAGTTATCGATGGAGTGGGGGGTGAAGATCCCGGCACCGCTATACCCTTTTTTCTCGGCGTAATGAAAATAGGCATTTAGTCCACCAGGAGTGAGGATGGTGCTGTCTAGATCAGCCTCTTGGGCCTTGAGTTCTTGGACACAGATAAAATCAGCACGCTGATCGTGCATCCACTCCATAAAGCCTTTTTTGGCCGCTGAGCGAATGCCATTGAGATTGGCAGAAATGATGCGTAACATACAGACCTATGAGTGTAAATTCAGAACAAATTCAATCGGACTTTATTCAATTCGCGCTAGAGGCAAAGGTATTGTCCTTTGGCGAGTTTAAAACGAAGGCCGGGCGATTGTCCCCCTATTTCTTTAATGCCGGTCTCTTTAATGATGGTGCACACCTGGGAAGGCTTGGTGAGTTTTATGCCCAAGCGCTCCTTGGATCTAAAGTTGATTTCGATATGCTTTTTGGGCCTGCGTACAAAGGCATTACCTTGGCGGCGAGTGCATCAATTGCATTAGCGCGTGCCGGTCGTAATACGCCGTTTGCCTATAACCGCAAAGAGGCCAAAGATCATGGCGAAGGCGGAACCTTAATTGGTGCTCCCGTTCGTGGTCGGGTTGTCATTATTGATGATGTGATTTCAGCGGGTACCTCAGTGCGTGAATCGGTTGATTTAATTGAGCGGGCCGGCGCTAAGCCCTGCGCAGTATTAATCGCACTCGATCGCATGGAAAGATCCGGAGACGCAGTCAATATTGGCCAATATTCTGCGGTACAAAGCGTCGGGCAAGAATTTGGTTTACCAGTGATTGCAATCGCTAATTTGGATAGCCTGATGCGTTATTTGCAGCAATCGCATGATCAGCAATTGCAAACACACCTACCTGCAGTTCAAAATTACCGCACTCGGTACGGGATTTAAAGCGTATCTAAATCAATTTCGCCCCGATATACAGTTTGAGTGGGTCCACGCATCAAAACTGGGGCGTGGGGATTCTGAAAGCCATCCCACAAAATTTCGAGTTCCCCGCCACGGGTGCTTACCTTTACTGGGGAGTCCAGCAGTCCACGGCGAATGCCCGACACTACTGCAGCACACGCTCCAGTACCGCACGATAGGGTCTCGCCCACTCCACGTTCATAGACTCGTAATCGAATTGTGTGGCGATCAAGAACTTGCTTAAAGCCGACATTGACTCGATTCGGAAAGGCGGGGTGCGACTCAATCAGCGGCCCATCGATTAATACCGGCGCACTATCAATATCTTCGACCACTTGAACGGCATGGGGGTTGCCCATGGACAGAGCAGCAATCCAATCGGCATGTGCGCCACTATTGCGACTAAGTGGGAGTGCATAAAGGGTCTCGTGCAACTCTTGTTTACTCGTCAGGCCCGAGGGGTTAAATGGAATATCCTGAGGGGTAAAGATTGGGCTCCCCATATCAACCTCCACATAGCCCTTGGCTAAGCGTTTGAGAGTTAGGAGACCATTACGTACTTCAACTCGGATTTGATCTTTAGTGCTGAGACCTTCCTCGTGAACAAAACGAACAAAGCATCTCGAACCATTACCGCATTGCTCGACTTCACCGCCGTCCGCATTCAAGATACGGTACTTAAAGTCAACATCTGGCAGGCTACTTTGTTCCACAAGCAAGATTTGATCGGCCCCGATACCAAGTTGGCGATGGGCTAGTTTGCGCCAAATCATTGGGGTAATCGATCGAATGTCTTGGCGAGTTGCATCAATCACAATAAAGTCATTGCCAGCGCCATGCATTTTGGTAAAGCGTAATCGGGTCATAACATGTATTTGATGAATGTGAGACTAATCATACAAGCTTGCTTCGCCTGGCGGGCGATATTTGAAGCGCTTGTGAACCCAATAATACTCAGCTGGGCGTTTACGAATTTCTTCTTCAAAGTATTGATTTAATCGCGCAGTGTCAGATACTGGATCATCGCTTGGAAAATTGGGTAACGCTTTATGGATTTTGCAAATATATTTATTCTTATCCGCATTCAGCGTTGTGATCATCAAACACACTTCCGCATCACATGCTTTTGCTAGACGCGATATCGCAGTGATCGTATTGGTTGGGATGCCAAAGAAGGGAACAAAAACCGAGTCTTTAGGACCAAGATCAATATCGGGGGCAATGACCACAAAATTGCCTTTGCGAATTTCCCGAATCAAATCAAACAGTCTATTTTGGCGATTAATAGACTTCGCACCGAAGCGATTACGCCACTCAATAATCTTTTGATTGAAAAAAGGGTTTTTCATGTTTTGATAAAAACCAGCGCCGCGCTGCCAGCCATTTTTTTCCCCAAGGGCGGAAAGCGCCATGAATCCACATTCAAAGCCGACAAAGTGGGGAATGACCAAAATTCGAGGCTTGTTATCTCCCAAAGGAATTTCGGTCTCAATATCGACCATCGAGAAAATTTGTTCCGCACTACCAAGCCAAACACGGCTGCGCTCAATCACTGCCCGCCCCAAGAGGCGCCAATGTTCATTAGCTAAGGCTTGTATTTGATGGGGTGTGAGATCTGGAAAACACAGTTCCAAATTACGAAGAACTACATATTTGCGCTGGTGAGGCAGTCGCCCGAATAGTGATCCGAGGGTATATCCGATTTGAACGATCCATGCGTAGGGTAGGAAAGCAAAAAGCTTAAGAATGCTCAGACCAATGTAATTGAAAAGGGTGTGTAGCCAGCTCATCGAGTAATTTAGTCTTGGGGTGGAAGCTCAGCACCCTCTGGGTGTTTGTAGCGGTTGTATGACCAAATGAATTGCTCCGGGGCCTCAAGAATGACTGTTTCAATTGCCTCGTTCATTTGTGTGGCTGCCTGATGGGGATCCTCTGAAAATGCGTTTAGACGTTGCGCTTTAATGATCCAGCCTTGGCCAAGTGATTTACGAATAGCGGAGAACAAGATGACCGGGGTTTGATTGCGATTCGCTAACCGAGCGGGCAATGGGGTCGTATAAGCGTAGCGATTAAAAAACCTCACCCACACCCCATCACCGCCACTGGGCACTTGATCCGGAAGAATGCCAATCGCCTCGCCCTCTTGAAGGGCTTTGACCATTTTTCGTACTCCTTGCAGATTGGTGGGTACAAAGTGCATATTGGGATAGGCGCGTTGCTCCTCAATGAGATCATTTAGCCACTCTTGACGGGCCGGACGATACAAAATGGTAGCCGGGAAATGATTGGCCAATATGCGGGGGATGATTTCAAAGCCGCCAAGGTGGGGTGTGAGCATTACCAAGCCCTTGCCTTCTTGAACCGCTTGATCGACAGGGCCCCAGTCCCGGACGTCAGCACGTGATAGCGCTCTTTTAGGGTTATGCCAGATCCAAAGACTATCGATAAAAAGCATGCCAGACGCTGCGGCCGCTCTTAGCGGATGGATTGTTCTGCCATGAAGCTGCATCGCATGGCGATAGTTTTCTTGAAATAAACCACGAAAATGAGAGGAAAAGGTATAGGCCACAATCCCGCCTAGGCCACCCAGAATCTGGGCCAAACTCAAGGGGAGGCTGGCAACACCTTTTAGAATGAAATGCAGGGCCCAATGTGACATGTGCTAATGATATTCAATTCAAAATGGGGTTTGGCAGCCAGTCCTTAGATGCGATAAAATTTATCCATTCGCCGAGTTAAAGACAACTTGCGGGGCGAATTAAAAAAATCTGCTAAAGCGTCGCCGTTGTATTCCCCGGCACGTGTTGTCAGTGCTTAATTAAATGGAGAATAGAATGGCCAATGATTATTTCTTTACCTCAGAATCGGTTTCTGAAGGGCATCCCGATAAAGTTGCAGACCAAATCTCAGACTCGATCTTAGATGCTATTTTGGCGCAAGATCCAAAGGCTCGCGTTGCCGCTGAGACACTTTGTAATACCGGCTTAGTGGTTCTGGCTGGTGAAATCACCACCAATGCCAATGTTGATTACATCCAAGTCGCACGCAATACCTTGCGCGAGATTGGCTATGACAACACCGAATATGGCATCGATTACAAAGGCTGCGCTGTTTTAGTAGCCTATGACAAACAAAGCCCAGATATTGCGCAAGGCGTTGATAAAGCGCACGATGATGGATTGGATCAAGGTGCTGGCGATCAGGGATTAATGTTTGGCTATGCCTGCGATGAGACTCCTGAGCTAATGCCATTGCCTATTTATTTGTCGCATCGTCTAGTTGAGCGTCAATCTCAATTGCGTCGCGACGGGCGTCTGAATTGGCTGCGCCCCGATGCAAAATCCCAAGTGACCTTGCGCTATGTCGATGGAAAGCCCGATTCGATTGATACGGTAGTGCTTTCGACCCAGCATGCTGCAGATATTCCCTTGGAGAAATTACGTGAAGCGGTAATTGAAGAAATTATCAAACCGGTTTTGCCTAAGCATTTAATGAAGGGCGATATTAAATATTTAGTGAATCCGACCGGTCGTTTTGTGATCGGCGGCCCCCAAGGTGATTGCGGTCTTACCGGGCGCAAAATTATTGTTGATACCTACGGTGGCGCAGCTCCTCACGGTGGCGGTGCATTCTCTGGGAAAGATCCATCGAAGGTTGATCGATCGGCGGCCTATGCAGGCCGGTATGTTGCCAAGAATGTGGTGGCTGCTGGTTTGGCCAGTAAATGCCTCATTCAGATCTCGTATGCGATTGGTGTGGCGCGTCCGACATCGGTCATGGTTAGCACCTTCGGTACCGGCAAGATTGCCGACGAGCAGATTGCAAAACTGGTATCGGAGCATTTTGATCTTCGCCCAAAGGGCATTGTGAAAATGCTGGATCTGTTGCGGCCTATTTATAAAAAGACCGCTGCATATGGCCATTTTGGCCGCGAGGAGCCTGAATTCACTTGGGAGCGCAAGGACAAGGCGGCTGCTTTGAAGGCTGCGGCAGGCCTCTAGCCCAAAATTGATTACAATTCATGTAAATCCTTCAAGGAGCGTTGCAAGGGGCGAATCGTCGCCCCCCAGGCTTGAAGGGGAGTTACCCAGTAACTTCATTGCAACTGCGCTCGCTAACCCGAATGCTAGTGGTTAGCGAGTCAATACTGGCTCCACTCGCATTCTTTAGCTGGAGCTATTTATGAATTCCGTTGCTGATTTAAAGTTAAATGGCGATTTTGCAATTGCCGATATCGGTTTGGCTGACTTTGGCCGCAAAGAAATCAAAATTGCTGAAACCGAGATGCCTGGTTTGATGGCGATTCGCGAGGAGTTTGCCGCCAAGCAGCCGTTGCGTGGCGCGCGTATCACTGGATCGCTGCACATGACCATTCAGACTGCAGTACTGATTGAAACGCTTGAGGCCTTGGGTGCCGAAGTGCGTTGGGCTTCATGCAATATTTATTCAACACAAGACCATGCAGCTGCTGCAATCGCTGCGAATGGCACCCCGGTATTTGCGATTAAAGGCGAGACCCTTGAGCAGTATTGGGATTTCACTCACAAGATTTTTGAGTGGGCAGACGGCGGCTACAGCAATATGATCTTAGATGATGGTGGTGATGCAACTTTATTGCTGCATTTGGGTAGTAAGGCTGAAAAAGATTTAGCCGTTCTTAATCATCCAACGAGCGAAGAGGAACGCATTCTCTTTGCAGCGATTAAGAGTAAATTGGCGATTGATCCAACGTGGTATTCAACGCGCTTAGCTAAAGTTAATGGCGTCACCGAGGAAACAACCACAGGTGTGCATCGTCTTTATCAAATGCATGCCAAGGGCGAATTGCACTTCCCGGCCATTAACGTTAATGACTCGGTTACCAAGAGCAAATTTGATAACTTGTACGGTTGCCGCGAATCTTTAGTTGATGCGATCAAGCGTGCGACCGACGTGATGATTGCCGGCAAAGTTGCGGTTGTCGCTGGTTATGGTGATGTAGGCAAAGGCTCAGCTCAGGCATTACGTGCCCTCTCCGCCCAAGTATGGGTAACCGAAGTCGATCCAATCTGCGCGTTACAGGCCGCGATGGAAGGATATCGTGTGGTTACGATGGAGTATGCCGCTGATAAAGCCGATATTTTTGTGACCGCGACCGGTAACTATCATGTCATCACGCACGATCATATGAAGAAGATGAAAGACCAGGCGATTGTGTGCAACATCGGTCACTTTGATAACGAAATTGATATTGCTAGTATTGAAAAATACCAATGGGAGGAAATTAAGCCACAGGTTGATCACGTGATCTTCCCAGCAGCCAATGGCCTTCCAGAAAAGCGCCTCATTATTTTGGCTAAGGGTCGCTTAGTGAACTTGGGCTGCGGTACTGGACACCCTTCGTATGTCATGAGCTCTTCGTTTGCGAATCAAGTGATTGCACAGATTGAGCTCTGGGGGGCTGCAGGAACGAACAAATATCCTGTTGGGGTCTATACCTTGCCTAAGCATTTAGATGAAAAGGTTGCCCGTCTGCAACTGAAGAAATTGAATGCACAGCTGACAGAGCTTTCAGATCAACAAGCTGCTTATATTGGTGTTAAGAAAGAAGGCCCATTTAAGCCTGAAACCTACCGTTACTAAAAGGCTAAAGGGTCTGCTATGGAATTAAGCGTCGAGTTCTTCCCCCCTAAAACCCCGGAGGGGGAGGCGCGCTTGTTGCAAACGCGAGAGCGAATAACAGCGGCATTGCGCCCCGCCTTTTACTCGGTGACCTTTGGTGCGGGTGGATCGACTCAATCAGGAACCTTACAAACGGTCGAAGCGATTCATCGGTCAGGAGAGCTGGTCGCGCCCCACTTATCCTGTGTCGGCAGCTCTAAAGAACTAATTACAAAGCTTCTTTTGCAATATAAGGCATTGGGTATTAAACGAATTGTGGCGCTGCGTGGTGATTTACCCTCCGGCATGGGTCAGTACGGTGAGTTGCAGCATGCCAATCAGTTAGTGGAATTCATTCGTCAAGAGACCGGTGATTGGTTTCATATTGAGGTGGCCGCTTATCCAGAGACTCATCCGCAGGCACAGTCGCCAAGTAAGGACATTGCCTACTTTGCCCAGAAAATTAAGGCTGGTGCTAACTCAGCGATTACCCAATACTTTTTTAATAGCGATGCGTATTTTCGGTTTGTAGATGACGCTTATCAATTGGGTGTTGATGTGCCTGTAGTTGCGGGCATTATGCCGATTACGAGTAGTACCCAATTGCTACGTTTTTCAGATGCATGCGGTGCAGAAATACCACGCTGGATTCGTCTACGTCTTTTGGCATATGGTGATGACAGCGCTTCGATCAAGGCCTTTGGTGAGGATGTGGTGAGCACATTGTGCGAGCAGCTCATCGTTGCTGGAGTGCCTGGGCTGCATTTTTATTCCCTTAATCAAGCAGAGCCCGTGATTCGCATTGCGCAGAATCTGCAATTGGACCAAGCCTCTAAAACTTAATCGGGTTTCGATAGACTCCAGTATTCGTGATCAGCAGGTCTAGTGCTTGGTCATGAGCTTCGGGAGTCCAGCGATCAAGATCCAGGGCTTGCCAGTCAAACGCAATGCCAACCGTTGTAAATCGATGCCCTGCTTGCTTTAAAGAAGCAATGGTGCGATCGAAATAGCCTCCTCCATATCCAAGCCGCCAGTATCGATTCTGATAATTCAGCCATCCAATACAGGGGATTAGGATGCAGTCGGGGTTCTTGGGTTGTACACCGCTTGCGGTCGGATCGGGTTCCGCAATCCCATAGGTATTGTGAATCAGGGGGTCGGAGTCCGACCAGGTATAAAAACTCAATTGCCGATCAGCCCTAACTTTAGGTAACAGGAGGGATCGATCTGAGTTCGAGGATCGCCACTTACGCAGAGGCTCGCGTAGATCAAGTTCCTCGCGATAGGGCCAGCAAAATGCAATGGATTGATACATCCCTGTGTCTTGGAACAGAAATTCATGAAAATGCGATAAAAAATGGGTGTATGCAGAATCAAATTGGGGGGATCGAGCAAATGACGTGCGCTGACTCAAAAGATCCTGTCGAATTTGATGAATAGGGGTATGCATGGCACTTATTATCGGGTGAAAATAGCAAAATGAACCAAAATTTTGCTTTTATGCCAAAACACCCGATCAAGCACTTTCTTCTTTTAGCGGTCCTAGTGCTTTGCTTGGGTGCTTGGGAAAGCGGCTTTGCTAAAAAGTCGAATGTCAGCAAATCTTCCGCGGGCCAACCCGCTCCTTATGAGCTCACAGAGGCGGATAAACTATTTATTGAGTTACGCGATGCCGCACGGCGTAATGATGTAGCAAAAACTCAACAGCTCTCAGCGCAATTAAGTAACTATCCGGATACAGATTATGTTCGGTATTTTCGGATCAAGCCGCAAATGTTTGATAAAGGAAATGAAGCAAGGGCTGATTCCTCAGTCGATGAGGAGGTTGGCGCTTTTCTAAAAACATACGATGGTGCCGCGATCGGCGATCGGATGCGTAATGATTGGTTATTGGTTCTTGGTAAACGGAAAAATTGGGCTCAATTCGATCAGGAATATCCCAAATTTGTCTTAGATGACGATACCAATGTGAAGTGTTATGCGCTTCATTCACGACTTGTGAAGCAAGAGGACGCAAAGCGTGTTGGTCAAGATACACTCAAAATCTTGGTTGATCCACGCCAGTTTGGATCGGCTTGCCAAGAGTTGGTACCGGCATTAGTCCAGGCAAATGGTCTATCCAACTCTCAGGCCAGAGCGCTTGGTCGCGCTGCTGCTGAAATGAATTTTGAAACCGCAGGGCGACGCATTGGTGGAGAAGATCCGATTGCCAGTATTGTGCGCAGTGCAAGGGCGGATTCGAGTAAAACCTACCGTGACTTTTTGCAAACCAACTTACGCTATAACAAAGAAGATCAAGCGATAGCATGGGGTGTCATTGGGCAATTTTTAGCGAAGCGCCTGGATCGAAATGCATACGATGCCTATCGACGCCAACAACAATTAGGTTTTAATTCTTTGCTATCCGCAGAAACGCAGGAATGGAAAGTGCGCACAGCCTTACGAGCTCACGATTGGGAGCTGGTGCGCGAGTCGATTGAATCGATGAATCCGGTCGTTCGTCAGCGTGATCCTGCATGGACCTATTGGTACGGAAGGTCATTGAAAGAATTGGGAGATCCTGAGAAAGCCAATGCGCAGTTTCAATTACTGGAAGACCAGTTTAATTTTTATGGACAGTTAGCGCGCGAGGAGCTGGGTAAGCCCATTGTGATTCCGCCTAAACTGAAAGTCAGCGATACTGACATCAAGGAGATGGGGAAGCGCCCTGGATTTACTCGGGCTGAGCGTTTTTATGCCATGAACCTTCGCTTTGAAGGAAATCGTGAGTGGAACTGGGAGTTGCGCGGCATGAGTGATCGCCAATTACTAGCCGCCGCAGAATATGCCAAACGAATTCATTTATATGATCGAACGGTCAATACGGCTGATCGCACAAAAGGTGAACATGATTTTGGCTTGCGTTATCCAATGCCCTTTAAAGATCAACTCAGTCCGATTGCTAAAAATATTGATTTGAACTTAGCCTGGGCCTATGGTTTGATCCGTCAAGAGTCTCGGTTCATTACCAACGCCTCATCGTCAGTGGGCGCTTCGGGTTTGATGCAGGTGATGCCCAATACCGCCAAGTATGTTGCTAAGAAAATCGGCATGAATTCCTATACCAATGAGCGTCTTAAAGAAACGCAAACCAATTTGACCTTAGGAAGTCATTACTTAAATATGGTTTTAAAAGACCTTGATGACTCTTGGGTATTGGCATCTGCTGCTTACAACGCCGGCCCATCTCGGCCAAAATCGTGGCGAGAAAGGTTAAACCAATCCACTGAGGGGGCAATTTTTGTGGAATCGATTCCCTTTAATGAGACTCGCACCTATGTGAAGAATGTGCTTGCTAATGCGAGCTACTATTCGCTTTTAATGGATGGGCAAACCACTCCCATGAAACAACGGCTTGGAGTGATTACGCCTAAAACTGCCGTATTAAGTGAACTACCATGAAACATGACATTTTATTAATTGGCGGGAGCGGCTTTGTTGGTAAAGCCATTAGCCAGAAGCTACAAAGTAAAGGCTACTCCGTTTTGATTCCATCGCGGCGTTATAGCGCCATGCGCGACCTTCGACTATTACCCAGTGTGACCTTAGTTGAGGCAGATGTGAATCAGCCTGGAGTCATTGAGCGATTATGTGAAGACGTAAAGTCACACGGGGCAGTTATCAACCTAGTTGGTATCCTGCAAGATCAAGTAGCAAAACCATACGGCCCTGGTTTTAAAAGAGCCCACGTGGATTTGCCTCAGGCAATCATTGAGGCCATGAAAGCTAAGCAACTCAGACGCTATCTGCATATGAGTGCTTTGGGCGCCGACTCGAATGGCCCTTCAATGTACCAACGCAGTAAAGGCGACGGTGAGAATCGGGTGCGAGCCAGTGGTTTAGATTGGACCATTTTTAGACCATCGGTCATTTTTGGAGAGCATGATCAGTTCATTAATACCTTTGCTAATCTAGCGAAGCTATTTCCGGTGATTCCATTGGCATATTCACATGCAAAGTTTCAGCCAGTGAGCGTAAATGATGTTGCTAGTGCGTTTGTAATGGCCCTAGCTCACCCTAATACTATTCATCAGACCTATGATTTAGTCGGTCCTGAAGTGTTCACGATGAAACAGTTGGTTGAATTTGCGGCTCGCAAAGCTGGTAAGGATCGCCTCATTGTTTCATTACCAGATTGGGTTGGATATCTACAGGCCTTGGCATTTGAGTTTGGCCCGGGCCCCACCCTAATGTCGCGTGACAATATCGCCTCTATGAGCATCCCCAATGTATTGCCTGCAGGCGGAAAAGACGCGTTGGTTGATGAGTTTAGGATTACCAAACAACGTATTGAGAGTTTACTGACTTGAAGATTTATCAAGTTGGCGGTGCGGTGCGGGACCGTTTGCTAGGAAGAGCGGTTCATGATGTTGATTACGTGGTGGTTGGCACCACAGCCGATGAAATGATGCAAAAAGGATTTCGGCCAGTGGGTAGTCATTTCCCCGTGTTTTTACATCCCATCACGAATGCGGAATATGCCCTAGCTAGGACGGAGCGCAAAACTGCACCAGGTCACCAAGGCTTTACTTTTCATGCAGATCCAAGCGTGACCCTAGATGAGGATCTGCAAAGACGCGACTTGACCATCAATGCCATGGCCCAAGAGGTCAATGAGAGCGGTGAGCCAGTCGGGGAGATCCTCGATCCTTATGGTGGTCAGGCTGACCTGAGGGCGGGTGTATTGCGACACGTCTCGAATGCCTTTTTAGAAGACCCTTTAAGGGTATTGCGTGTCGCCCGATTTGCAGCACGTTTTCCAGATTTTCTGATCGCCCCCGAGACCCTCATTCTTATGAGGCGAATGGTTAAAGCGCGTGAATTAGAAACCTTATCAAAGGAGCGCATCTGGCAAGAGCTAGCGCGCGCCATGGAGGAAATAGAGCCACTCCGCTTTATCGAAATACTCAATTACTGCAATGCTCTAGCGGATATTTTGCCAGCTGGCTTTGAGAAACAGTGGCATCAGGAAGACCTTCAAAGGAGCATTCGGCATGCAATGCATTTAGTAGTCTCGGTATGCCCCGAGCTAAATCAGCGTATCGCTTGTTTATTAAGAAATATCTCTTCAGCCGAAATCCAGGAGTGGGCTCGCGGGTCGAAGTGGCCTAATGAGATTACTGAATATTGCCAGATTGCTACAGATTTTGAGTCAGTGTATTCCAAATTAATTCCCATGGATATCCTAGCATTTTTTAATCGGGCTGACTTATGGAGAAAGCCTCACCGCATCACTGAACTGCTCACTCTTTTTGAGGTCCTAGGCATTGATATGGCGGTTTGGCAAAAGCTGGTTAGTAAATTGATGGGTATTGATGCCGGACAAATTGCGAAGTCTGTAAGCCAACGCTCAAATACCAATGAATTGGGTAAAGCAATTCATGCAGAGCTTGAGAGGGTGCGCCTCATCACTATTCATGAAGTGCTGTCTCAATAAACCCGGTTACGACCCCCAAAGCCGGGGAGTGCATAGAGGTCCAAATCAAGACCCTGTAAGCGTTTACCAAAAGCCAGTACTTTAAAGAGTTCCCCCATTTCCGCTTCAGAGATTAATTTCTGAATTCCATTGGATATGGTGATCATCTGCTGAGGGTCGCGTGGATCGGATTGCTGCAATACTAAATCGGTAATGCCAGCATCTAATAAGTAGGAAGCTTGGCTAGAAAAAAATGACTGAGCATTTTCTTCGTTCTCAATTGAATACAAAAGGTTCGAGAAATTAATGTGGCATGTTATGTCTGATATTCCCGGTAGAGCCAAAACATTAGTTAGCGCTTGATGATGGAAGTGCGCCATGAG
>JBBAQJ010000007.1:0-57810 GCA_040400365.1 Polynucleobacter sp.
GACCGAGCTCTCAACCACCGGTGGCACCAGCGATGGTCGGTTCATTGCCAAAATTTGCTCGCAGCTCATTGAGTTTGGACCCGTGAACGCAACCAGTCACAAGATTGATGAACGCGTGGCACTCAACTCAATTGAGCCTCTGAAAAATATCTATCGTCGCGCACTCGAAAATCTAATTGCCTAAGGATTTACTGGGCAAGCTATTGCGCATGGACCCTATTCCCATACCAATCAATTCGCCCGTGATGACAATTGATACGTGCTGTCAGCGTGTTCAGAATCTTTTGGAATCAGCCGACCTTCATTACGGACATGGTGCGAGTAATGCGCAATCCGAGGCATTGTGGATTGTTAGCAAGCAATTAGAGCAATCGCCCTCAGAAACTCTTGAGCATTTGGATTCGATAATTTCTGGAGAGCTCAGCCAAAAGGCTTTCGCGGTGGCTCAACAACGGATTGCATCGCGTCAACCCCTCGCCTACCTTTTGGGCGAGGCGTGGTTAATGGGGGTGCCCTTTGACTGTACTCCGCAAAGCATCATCCCGCGCTCATTCATCGCCGAGTTAATCGCTCATGAATCCCTTGAGTCTTGGTTGCCCGCCGATGGTAAGGTGCTTGATTTATGCACTGGTAATGGTTCACTGGCAGTTCTCATGGCCCTTCACTATCCTGACTTGCAGGTTGTGGCGAGTGATCTCTCTTTGCCGGCTCTCGCTCTGGCTGCTCGCAATCTCGATCGCCATCACTTAAGTGATCGTATTGAATTACTGCATGGCGACCTATGGATGCCGATTGCAGAGCGGGATTTACAATTTGATTTAATTGTTTGTAATCCGCCTTATGTGAATGAACAATCGATGCAAGCCCTGCCTCCTGAGTACCGTGCTGAGCCGCGCGAGGCACTTGCTGGTGGATCAGATGGCATGGATCTGATTCGTCAGATCATTCACTCCGCCAGCGAGTACTTGCATGAACGCGGCGCATTAGTTCTTGAGATCGGTAATGAATATGATCATTTCCAAAAAGCCTTTGGGCATCTATCCCCAATTTGGATGGAGGTGTCGGCAGGTGATCGGCAGGTCTGCTTAATTGAGGCAGAGGATTTACGCCGCTAGCACTTTCTAGAACAGGTCGTTGACAGCAGCAATCGCCTCATCAATTCGCTCGACTGCAATCATTTGTAAATCAGCAATTTTTGATTTTGGTAAATTAGCCTTTGGAATAATTGCGATCTTAAATCCTAATTTAGCGGCTTCCTTGAGTCGTTCCTGACCCCGCGGGCATGGACGAATTTCTCCGGCTAAGCCGACCTCTCCAAAGACCACCAAATGTTTTGGTAAGGCGCGATTGCGGATTGAGGAGGTAATTGCAAGGAGAACAGCAAGGTCTGCGGCGGGCTCGGTAATTTTGACCCCACCCACTGCGTTGAGGAACACATCTTGATCAAAGCAAGCAATTCCAGCATGACGGTGCAAGACGGCTAATAACATCGCCAAGCGCGCCTGTTCTAAGCCAACCGCTAGGCGCCTTGGATTAGGGATATGTGCCGTATCAACCAGCGCCTGAATCTCAACCAATAGCGGCCGACTCCCCTCCTGCGTCACCAATACACAGGAACCAGGTACCGTTTGTGGATGTTGCGATAGAAAAAGAGCGGAGGGATTATTGACACCCTTGAGACCTTTCTCGGTCATGGCAAAGACGCCAAGCTCGTTCACTGCCCCAAAGCGGTTTTTAATCGAGCGTACTAAGCGAAATGACGAATGCGTATCGCCCTCAAAATATAAAACGGTATCGACAATGTGCTCAAGCACACGAGGACCAGCCAAATGACCATCTTTAGTCACATGGCCAACTAATAAAACACAGATACCGCTTGACTTTGCTAGACGCGTTAATTGGGCAGCGCACTCACGAACTTGCGCAACCGATCCAGGTGCGGATGTAAATGCCTCGGAATATAGTGTTTGGATGGAGTCAACCACCAATACCTGGGGCTGCGCAGCCTCAACCGATAGTAATAACTTTTCTAATTGAATCTCTGCCAAGATTTCAAGTTGAGGTGCATTTAAAGAAATTCGTTGAGCACGTAACGCAATTTGAGCAGCAGACTCCTCTCCGGAGCTATATAAAACATCGATCCCTTGCATACTAAGCTCAGCTAAGGCTTGCAATAATAAGGTGGACTTACCAATCCCTGGATCACCGCCGAGCAGTACCACACCACCTGCCACCAAGCCCCCACCCAAGACACGATCTAGCTCCGCAATTCCCGTGGGTAAACGCGGCGAATCCTGTGCTTCAATGCTTACTAATTTTTGTCGTGGGATTGATTTAGCTAGTCCTTGAAAACGATGGTTGGCAGTCTCGGCCAGAGACTCCTCAAGCGTGTTCCATGCATCGCATGCAGGGCATTGGCCCTGCCATTTAGGAGAGCTACCTCCACAGGCTTGGCAAACATAGAGAGTTTTAGTCTTTGCCATATTAGTCTAATTTCACGCCTGATTTATTTTCTTGGGCACGTCGTGGGGCATCCTTACGACGCTCCTCTAGGTCTGCAGCACGTGCAGCTGCATCTTTTTGTTTCTGTAAAAACGCTTTCTCATTCTCAGCACGTTCTTGTGCGCGTTTTGGATCAGCGCGTTCAGCAGCCCGGCGGGCATCGCGCTCGGTCTTAATGCGCTCTTTAATAATGCGTTGGTTTTCATTGAGCAAAACTTCTTGCGCCCGAATCGGATCAATTTCGCGCCGATACTTCGCCCGCGCATCACTAAGGCAAGAGTTGACAAAGAACTTGTCATAGCACT
This sequence comes from Polynucleobacter sp., assembly GCA_040400365.1. Taxonomy (GTDB): domain Bacteria; phylum Pseudomonadota; class Gammaproteobacteria; order Burkholderiales; family Burkholderiaceae; genus Polynucleobacter. The sequence goes on from JBBAQJ010000007.1 coordinate 2,808, forward strand.
CCGCACTCGTTTTCTTCCAACGATATTCGGCCCATTCGCGCTGCAAGGTAAGTTGGGCCTCGATTTGATTAAGCTTTTCAAGTTCAAGCTCGTCACTTGTCGATGCATTGACCGGGGCAATCGTCAATCCAAAAAGAATAGCAAAGGCCAATAATCGATCTTTATACGTCATTAAATCTCAACCTTGGCACCCAACTCGACCAAACGATTGGCCGGAATGTTATAAAAATCCGATGGCTTGGCAGCGTTTTGCATCATCCAGGCAAAGAGACGCTCACGCCATACCGCCATGCCTGGTGATTTGGATGGGGTAATGGCATCACGCGCCAAGAAAAAGGTGGTATCCATGAGATCAAAGGGTTGGCCATACTGCTTGGTAATCAATTCGAGAACTTTATTCATATCTGGCGTTTCTTTGAAACCATGCACACTGCGAACTACAAACACGTTACCACCCAAATCTTTAATCGATAAGCGCTCATCATCGCGTACAAAGGGCACATCCCAGGTGCTCAATTTAAGAAAAAAGATGCGCTGATGCATCACATGATTATGTTTGAGGTTGTGTAGCATGGCTGCCGGTACAAAATCAATATGCGGCGTTAGAAAGATAGCAGTGCCATCGACCCGATGGGGTGGATGCGCCAATAAGTTTTTAATGAACATCTCCAGTGGAATCGATTCTTTAATGAGCTTATTGCGCAATAGCTGACGGCCGCGATACCACGTAATGATGCAAGTAAATAGTAAGAAAGCCAGAGCAATTGGGTACCAACCCCCCGCCTTAATTTTGATCAAAGTAGCTGTCCAAAAGGCAAAGTCGATAATAAAAAATAAGATGATCATCACAAAAATAATGATTGGATTAATATGCCACTCACGCCGCATCACAATGCTCAATAAAATGGTGGTGATCAGCATGGTCGAGCTCACTGAAATCCCGTACGCTGCTGCGAGATTGACTGACTCTCCAAATTCAACGGTGGTCACAATGACCATGATTAATAAAGCCCAGTTCACTGCAGGAATGTAAATCTGACCTTGCTCAGAGATAGAGGTATGCAAGATATTCATACGGGGGACAAAGCCAAGAAGAATAGCTTGGTTGACCAGAGAGAATGCCCCTGAAATCACAGCCTGCGAGGCAATCACGGTTGCGGCAGTAGCCAAACCAATCACGGGCCACAAAGCCCACTCTGGCACCATCAAATAAAACGGATTAGTCACTGCAGCAGGATTAGCAAGAAGTAATGCCCCTTGGCCTAAATAGTTGATTAATAAACATGGCAATACCAAAAAAAGCCATGCGTAGCGCACTGGGCTTTTACCGAAGTGGCCCATATCTAAATAGAGTGCTTCCACACCGGTGACCACGAGGACGACTGCGCCCATGACGATATAAGCAGTTAAAGGATAGTCAACTACAAATTGCAATGCATACATCGGGTTAAATGCGCTCACAATTTCAGGAGCTTGACCGATATTTATGAGTCCCAATATGGCTAGCACGATAAACCACATCAAGGTAATCGGACCAAATAAATTACCGACCGCTGCAGTCCCAAAGCGTTGAATCACAAAAAGCGCCACCAGAATAATGACTGAGATTGGCAACACCGCATTAGCTAACGTCGGTGTTGCGATTGCAATTCCTTCGACCGCGGAGAGGACTGAAATCGCCGGAGTAATGACCGATTCACCAAGCAGCATACAAGCGCCCAACATGCCCATCACCATAATCAGGAAATATTGTCGACTATCACTTTTAATCGAACGCAGTGCTAAGGCCATCAATGAAAGTACACCACCTTCGCCTTTGTTATCTGCGCGCATCACTACAAATACATACTTGAGAGTTACCACAATCAAGAGCGCCCAAATCATCATGGAAATCACGCCAAAGAGTGCCTCACGGCTATAGGCAATACCATGTGTAGGATCAAAACATTCTTTGAGAGCGTAAAGAGGGCTTGTACCAATATCACCAAATACCACCCCAATTGCAGCCAGCATGATGAGGGGCAGACTCTTTTTGGGGTATGCGTCCGTGCCGTGAATTTCAATCGGCTTGAGCAAGGGTGAATTGGAAAATTCTGGTTTACTAATGGACATCCGGAGGGCTACCCGATAGTTACAGTGCCTATATGATACGCTCACTTGAGGCGTCACAGCACCCTTCTTCTTTACAAGGATGTACTATAAATGGTAGAATCTTAGTCTCAGGCGCGGGGTGGAGCAGTCTGGCAGCTCGTCGGGCTCATAACCCGAAGGTCATAGGTTCAAATCCTATCCCCGCAACCAATCTCTAAAGTTTTCCCAATCAAAATATCTATTTTTAGGTATTCATTCTTACTCACTATTCGTGATGCCACAATCGCTTTCGCTTGGGTCTTAGGAACTCAACGGTAAGGTCTTCAGAAGTGGCGTACCAATTCTGTGCGCCAGTATGCGTGGTTTGAAGAAACGGAATTTGATTGTCTCGATATCGTTCCTTCACAACGCTATGTGGATGTCCATATCGATTTCGGTATCCATGCTGAGAAAATGCCACCGTTGGCTCGATTGCATCTAGCCATATCTGTGATGATGATGTTTTGCTACCGTGATGTGGGGCCATTACTACCACCTTATTGGGCTTTTGGTAACCCACATCCTTTAGACGCCGAGCGTGCTCATACTCTCCTCGTTTTTCAATATCACCTGTTAACCAAAAACTCGTGTTGGTATTCCGGATCTCCAGTACACAACTATTTTCATTGGGCCTTCCTCGATGGGTATCTGCGTTGAAGGTGACGTCCTCAGACGGATGCCAGATCTTAAAGTCCACGCCATCCCATTGCCATTCTTGACCAAACTGACAGGGCAGTGCTGGTATGGATGATTTTTTAATATCATTCATTAAGGGATGATGTTCTGGCATCGTGCCTAGGAATGATTGGATATTTAGACTCTTCATCAGAGCGTTGGCTCCCGCAATGTGATCTAAGTCTTTATGACTAATCACCAACCGATCCAGCCGATCAATCCCCTCTCCACGAAAGTATGGCAGTAATACCCGCTCTCCAGCATTGTCATTTTTTCCGGAAAGTGGGCCAGCATCATATAAGAGCCGATGCGATTTTGTCTCAACGAGTACTGCGGTGCCCTGTCCAATATCAAATACATAGGCCCTGAATTGGCCCTCATGAATTACATTGGTGGTTTGCCAAAACAAAGGGGCGCAAAGGGCAAGTCCCACAATCCGACTCATCGGATGACTTGTCATCGGACCCGGACAGATATGCCAATAGATCCCTAGAGTCGATAAAGCCATTGCCCATAGGGTTGGTTGGCGGGACCAATGAACTGCCCAGTCAAATTTTGCAAGCCAATTCAGGTATTTTGCGGTCCACTCCATTGCTCCGTGTGCGAGCTGGAGAAGGATTGGCGCAAACCACTCAGGAAGAAGCGCGCCAGCAATTGCCAAGGGCGTAACAATAAAACTAATCACTGGAATCGCCAGCGCATTGGCGAATGGCGATACGATGGATACTTGGTAAAACCAATACAAAGTACAAGGGATGAGCGCAATAGTCACAATCCATTGCAAACGACACGATTCAAAAAAAGCGTGTTTAAGCCGTTCGAGTCGACTCCGCTCCCACTCGCCCCCATTTGGTATACCAATGAGGCTTGATGAGGAACCCATGCCATACAAAATGATGGCTACCGCTCCAAACGATAGCCAGAATCCTGGTGTATAAGGAGCCATAGGGTCAATTATCAGAACCAGCAAGAGTGCAATCCACCAAATATCAAAGGCGCGGGGAATTCTGGAAGTCCAGAGCGCAAAAGCCACGATCCCAACCATGTAGAGTGTTCGTTGAGCTGGTATTTGAAATCCAGCTAACCATGCGTATAAAAACGCAGTGAGTAATCCAGTACTAGCTGCCACTTTTTGAATAGGAATCATGAGCGGCCATTCGCGACGTCGCCATATCCAAGCCCCCAGCATCGCACCCAATCCAGAGAGCATCGTGACATGTAAACCCGATATGGAAATTAAATGTCCGACACCGGTGGCATTAAATACCCGCCAATCGGATTGCGCAATGGCATTTTGATCGCCAATCACCAAAGCAATTAAGACCCCAACGTATGGCGCAGAGGGCTCTAGAGCAGCTTTGATCTTATTGCGAAGTCGCCAACGTTGATACTCGACGACGGTTTTTAATGAAATCCATTGAGATTCTTGAATTCGCTTACCTGACCTAATCGAGCCATGCGCTGCAAAGCCTTGGTGAAACATCCATCGCTCAAAATCAAAGCCATGGTCATTCATTAAGGTGTGCGGTCTTTTGAGTTTGACAACAAATTGCCACTCTTCACCCGGGGCAAGCTCCGGAATCGAACGGTTTTTTTGCCAAGCCCCACTCCAACTTAAGTAGATTTTTCTTGGCAAGGTCTCAGATTGAACATCATTCCAGTCAACGACCTCAAAGGCAAAGCGCTGATGTTGATGATCACCACTAGGTAGTTGATCGACATATCCCCGTATCGTTAATTCTTGATCTTCTAGAGAAATTGGTAAGGGCGATGCAAGTCTCCCCTTTGCATAATGAAAGTGATAGCCCCATCCCAATAATGTCAAGGCCAGTACAACTGCGAGGAGCGAGAGAATGCGATTGCGATCTCGCAAATAATAGCTAATGATCAGTAAAAAGATTCCGGAGAGAACGCTTACTTCCAGGCCGTGATTCGGTAATTTGGGTAAAAAGAGAAAAGCCGACCCTCCGGCAATCCATGCCGTAATTGCGATGCGTAGCACGTTACTGGTTCAGAAGTTGGCCCCAGCGCGGTAGGGCCTGACTTACATTATGAATAACAGCTTGCGAAAGAGAGTTTGGCTGCACACCCCGAACCTCAGCTAATACATGGGCAATACGAGGTAAAAATGCTGGCTCATTGCGTCGCTCTTGTTCTGAGCGCAACCATGCCGGTGGAATATCTGGCGAATCGGTCTCAGTGACGATAGCATCCATTGGTAACTCTTGAATGAGTCTACGAATTTGTAAAGCACGCTCATAGGTTGCCGCACCCCCAAACCCCAATTTGAATCCCAGCTCAATAAATTGGTGAGCCTGCTGAAAACTACCATTAAATGCATGGGCAATGCCGCCGCTGATGGTTCGTTGACGTAGCGCTTTCAAAATCATGTCTTGAGAGCGACGGACATGCAAAATGACTGGTAATTGATGTAGTTGGGCCAAATCCAGCTGTGCATGAAAAAAGAATGCTTGTCGATGTGGATCCAACTCTGCCACAAAATAATCGAGACCAATTTCACCAATACCGACAAAGTGAGGGTCATTTTTGGCATTGACTACTGCAATCTCTAACGTTTTTAGATCACTTTCGCTAGCGCGATCGGTATACAGAGGATGAATCCCTAGCGTATAGACCAGATATGGAATCTCGAACCTAAACCGATGGGTAAGTTCTTGAACGGACTCAAAATCCTGAGCTCGAACTGCAGGTAATAAGATACCAGTTACGCCAGCGTGTTTTGCACGCTCTACGATGCTCTCGATATCACTCAAAAATTCTGGGGCATCGAGGTGGCAATGGGTATCAAGCCACATCGATCACTATTCCCTAAATGGCTCGAGTACGCCGCGGGTCAAGCGCAAAATACGATCGCACCGTTTTGCCCGAACGGGATCATGGGTCACAATCAAAAATCCGGTGCCTTGCACTTTGGCAATATCGAGCATTAAATCGAATACCCGGTCAGCAGTCTCAGTATCTAGGTTACCAGTTGGCTCGTCGGCCAATACACAATCAGGCTTTCCAACCAAGGCACGCGCTACCGCAACCCGTTGACGCTCACCTCCCGATAACTCCGCCGGAGTGTGATGTAAACGTTTTCCTAGGCCAACTGCATCCAATAGGATCTGGGCTGGGGCTTGAGCATCCTCCTGACTCAAGCCTCTAATGCGTAAAGGTAAGGCGACATTCTCAAGTGCTGTTAATTCATCAAGCAGATGATGAAACTGATATACAAAGCCTAGGTGCTGATTACGAATTCGATCAAGCTCCTTCGGGCTCATCCGATTGAGCAATTGACCGGCCAACTCCACCTCACCAGAACTTGCCGTATCCAATCCTCCCAAAAGATGGAGCAAGGTACTTTTACCTGAACCGGAAGATCCCACAATCGCAACCTTCTCAGCTGGGCTTAACTCCAAGTCAACCGATCTAAGTACCTCTACCACATTCACACCTGTTCCATAGGTTTTAGCAAGTTGAGAGGCTTTGAGAACTGGTTTACTCATAACGCAGCGCCTCAACTGGTTTGACCTGTGCCGCCCTACGGCTTGGGTAAATTGTCGCAAGAATCGATAGAACAAATGCCATGATTCCCACCTTCAATACGTCGTCAAGACGCACATCCGATGGCAGCTGACTAATGAAGTAAATATCTCTGGGCAAAAACTGCACTCGGAAAAGAGTCTCAATAAACGGGACGATCACGTCAATATTGAGGGCAATGAGCAATCCAAACCCTACCCCGAGCAGCGAGCCTAATAAACCAATCGCCAAACCTTGTACTAAGAATATTCGTTGTACCAGTCCGGCACTCGCCCCCATGGTTCGTAAAATTGCAATGTCTGCCTGTTTATCCGTCACCGTCATGACTAGAGTGGAAACTAAGTTGAATGCCGCCACCGCAATAATTAAGGTCAAGATGATGAACATCATTTTTTTCTCGGTTTGAACTGCAGCAAACCAATTACGATTTGAGCGTGACCAATCACTGACCCAAAGCGCTTGCGGTACGACTTGCGCTAAGCGCACCGCAATTTCAGGGGCCTTTTGCATGTCATCGATCTTCACCCGCAAACCAGTCGGGTCGGTCATTCGTAATAAGGCAGCAGCATCTTTCCAGTGCATGACCGCCAAAGTACTATCGTATTCATAATGGCCGCTATCTACCATGCCAACAACCTGAAGAGCCCTCATTCGCGGCATCATTCCAGCAGGAGTTAAATCACCCTCTGGAACTAATAGGTTTACACGATCACCAACCCTTACACCAAGTGTGCCTGCTAGTTGAGTACCTAATACAACCCCAAATTGCCCGGGTTTCAGATCGCTGATTGAGCCCACGATTAATTGCTTGGGTAGATCAGATACTCGACCCTCTAAGGCTGGATCAACCCCCCGCAGAACAACCCCGCGCATCGACTCAGCTCGAGACAGAAGGCCTTGAGAACTCACCATTGGGGCAACCCCTAGAACATGAGCTTGCTTTGCGAGTGTCTCAGCGATTGGCTCCCAATCCGATAAGCCATTGGGTGAGGTAATTTCAATATGCGAGAGAACCGAAAGCATGCGGTCTCTCACCTCCTTTTGAAATCCATTCATGACTGAGAGCACCACAATCAGGGCTGCAACCCCCAGCGCGATCCCAGCCATGGAGATCCCAGAAATAAAGGATAGAAATCCATCGCGTTGACCGACTGCTTTCCTGCGTCGTGAGCGCGTGTACTTTAGGCCTATCTCCAGTTCTATCGGAATCTTCCACATCTTCACAGTTTAAGCAATTAGCACCACCTACTGAGCAAATTGAGTAATTGCCACCTAAAATTAGGGTCATGAGTCGACAAATTAGCATTCTTCTATCCGGCGAGGATCAGCTCAACCACGACATTGCGTATGCACCCAAAGCCTTGCCGCATGAGCGCTATCTGATTGGCGACTCCTTTGCTCTTGGCAGCGTCCTTCATGCAAATCCAAATGATCAAATTCAACTATGCATTGAACCGGTTCATTTGCATGCGACGCGCGATCATCTCGTTTTACTTCCATTATCGGAACTGGCTATACCCCAAAATGAACTCGCCATCTTGATGGGGGAGGCAAACATCATCCTCAGTGAAGAAGGAATTATCCCGACTTCAAATAATACCCATACTTGGGTTTATGCCGCGCGTGATTATGAGTCGCTGTACACCCACAGTGTGGCGCAAGCTACAGGGCGCAACATCGATTGGTGGCTTCCAAAAGATACCGTTGTGTCAGGTTTAGCCAAACGTTGGCGCAGGATTCAGAATGAGATCCAAATGCGCTGGCATATTCACCCCATTAATGAGGCGCGGGAGGCGCAAGGATTACCCCGAATTAACTCGGTATGGGTCTATGGAATTGGCAGAACAACCGATATTGCTTATTCGCCTGAATTAACCAATGCAACTCAAATGATTAGTGATCATCCCTGGATGATATCGATTGCTGCACAGCGTGGCATCCCTCTTTTGAACTCCGAGTCTATTCAATGGGAACAACAGCCAAGCAATGCCTTTGTATGGCTAGAGAGTATGCACAGAGAATGGCCTCGCTTGATGCAAGCCATGCTGAAGTCTGACCTTGAAATTACCTTAATTGATTTTCCCGGGAGCATTCGCAAACGCACGCTTCGAGCCAAAGACTATCGGGGCCCTGCATGGAAGTTTTGGCATAAAAATCAGCCACCGACTTGGGAAGAGTTGCAGGCATGAGTATTTTTAGCCAACGCACCTACCCTAATGAAGTTACTGCAACCTTAGAAGAGCATGGCATTGATCCTCTCTTTGCTCGCTTATACGCTGCTCGAGGCATTCAAGAGTACTCCGACTTAAGTCTTGAAGCAAAGTATTTACTGCCACCCTCCTCACTAAAGGATTGTGAGATAGCGGCGAAATTATTAGCTGATGCAATAGTCATAAAACGACCCATGGTGATCGTGGCTGATTACGACTGTGATGGCGCAACCGCTTGTGCGCTTGGGATACGAGGATTACGCATGCTAGGTGCCTCTGAGGAGCAATTGGGCTACTTGGTTCCAAATCGTTTCACCATGGGGTATGGGTTAACCCCTGAGGTGGTTGATATGGCGCTTGAACTCAATCCAAGACCATCGCTCTTAATTACGGTTGATAACGGAATTGCGAGCCATCAAGGGATTGACTATGCCAAGACACACGGCATCGATGTTCTGGTGACCGATCATCATCTACCGAGCAATCAGCTACCAAACGCACTTGCAATAGTCAATCCCAATCAGCCGGAGTGTGCGTTTTCAAGCAAGGCGCTCGCAGGTGTTGGGGTGATGTTTTACATTTTGATTGCCTTACGAGCCCTATTGCGAGATCGAGGTGTATTTACAGTCGAGACTCAACCAAAACTCGAGCAACTCTTTAGCTTGGTGGCTCTTGGTACGGTTGCAGACGTTGCCCAACTCGATCGCAATAACCGTATTTTGGTCTCACAAGGTCTTAGAAAAATACGTCAGGGTCTCGCTCCAGCAGGATTACTAGCCTTATTTGAAGTGGCTGGGAGAGACCCTAGAGCTGCCAGCCCCTTTGATCTGGGATTTGCAATTGGACCTCGCTTAAATGCTGCTGGTCGCTTAGCCGACATGAGCTTAGGAATTCAACTACTCCTATGTGACGATCAGGTTCGCGCAACATCTCTGGCACAGGAACTTGATCGCATTAATCGAGAGCGGCGCGTGATCGAGTCCGGTATGCAAGAATCCGCACTTGCAAGCCTTGCTAATTTATCCGTTAATGAACAACCGGCACTTTGCTTATGGCATCCTGATTGGCATCAGGGCGTAGTGGGTATTGTTGCTTCGCGACTAAAGGAACGCTTTAATCGCCCAACGATTGTTTTTGCACCTGCCGAGGATGATTCTGGTAATCGATTGCTGCGCGGCTCTGGTCGATCGATTCAGGGGTTTCATCTGCGTGATGCTCTCGACTTAGTATCTAAAAAATACCCTGGGCTCATTTTGAAGTTTGGCGGTCATGCTATGGCTGCAGGCCTAACGATTCGCCAATCTGACTTTGATGACTTTGAGAATTACTTTCGAGAGATCAGCTCAAGCCTACTCGATGATGAGATTTTGCAAAGACGCTGTATCCATGATGGATCTTTGGGTCCAGATCAATTCACCGTTGAGGTGGCTGACCGCTTGATGCAAGAGATCTGGGGACAAGGTTTTCCACAACCCCTCTTTTATGGTGAATTTGAGGTACTCCAGCAGTCGCTGATGAAAGATAAGCATTTACGTCTTTTGCTTCGCTCGATGGTGAAGGGCGAAAGCGATGCCCCCGTCGTATCAGCAGTTTGGTTTAATCGCACCCAAACACTACCGCAACTCGCATTTTTGGCATTTCGTCTAGTGAGCGACCGTTTTCGTGAAGAGGCTCGAATTCAGCTAATCATTGAAGCCATTGATGATCCACTCCAATAGACGCTTACCCGTATAATTTGCACATGGAAGCCGAACAACTCAATCAAATTACCAACGCCTTCAAAGATCTCCTCGCTCGCGAGCAAGCCCTTCGGGGGTATCTTTGACTTTGATGCTAAATCAAACCGCCTAATTGAAGTCAATCGTATTTTGGAGGATCCCAAAATTTGGGATGATCCAAAACAAGCGCAAGCCTTTGGGAAAGAAAAAAAGTTACTCGAAGGCGTCGTTAGCACCCTATCTGAATTGCAGCAAAACATTATTAGTAGCATGGAGCTAATGGATCTTGCTCGCGCTGAGAATGATTTAGATACCCTGCTATCTCTTGAGGCTGATGCTGCCTCCTATGAAAGGATTATTGCTGACCTCGAATTTAGGCGGATGTTTCATAATGAAATGGATCCTTGTAATTGCTTCATTGATATCCAGGCGGGAGCTGGCGGTACCGAAGCTTGCGATTGGGCCAGTATGCTATATCGCCAATACCTCAAATACTGTGAGCGCAAAGGGTATAAAACCGAGATTTTGGAAGAGTCTGATGGTGATGTTGCCGGTATTAAAAGTGCCACGATTAAGGTCGATGGTGAATATGCGTATGGTCACCTCCGCTCCGAAACGGGTGTGCACCGCTTAGTCCGTAAATCACCATTCGACTCCTCGGGTGGTCGCCATACCTCATTTGCCAGTATTTATGTTTACCCCGAGATTGATGACTCGATCGAAATTGAGATCAATCCTGCCGATATCCGCACCGACACCTATCGCGCTTCCGGTGCTGGCGGTCAACACATTAATAAGACTGACTCTGCAGTTCGCCTCACTCACATTCCGACGGGCATTGTGGTGCAGTGTCAAAACGATCGCAGCCAGCATCGCAACCGGGCTGAGGCAATGAGCATGCTCAAATCACGCCTCTACGAGCATGAGATGCGTAAACGCCGTGCCGAACAAGATAAGTTAGAGGCCAGCAAAACTGATGTTGGTTGGGGGCATCAGATCCGCTCTTACGTACTTGATCAAAGTCGCATTAAAGATTTACGAACCAATGTTGAGATCTCGAATACCCAGAAAGTCTTAGATGGTGATCTTGACGCATTTATTGAGGCCAGCCTTAAACAGGGCGTGTAAGATTCTGCTATGAGTAACTTAGACCAACAAGACCCATCAATTCCAGCGCAAGATGAAAATCACATCATTGCCGAGCGTCGCGAGAAGTTAGCAAAGCTCCGTCAAGCAGGAGTTGCCTACCCCAATGATTTTGTACCAACTCAGTTGGCGACTGATCTTCATCAGCATTACGACTCATTTAATAAAGAAGAATTAGCCAGTAAACGTGTTCATGTGAAAGTTGCTGGTCGAATGGTGCTCAAGCGCGTCATGGGCAAAGCTAGCTTTGCGACCATTCAAGATCGCAGCGGTCAAATTCAGTTTTATATCAGCGATGATGTCACTGGTAGTGAAGTTCATGCGGCATTTAAGCATTGGGATCTTGGCGACATTATTGCAGCGGAAGGCTATTTATTTAAAACTAATAAGGGTGAACTATCAATTGAGTGTTCGACACTAAGACTTTTAAGTAAGTCCTTACGCCCACTGCCTGATAAATTCCATGGGCTTGCCGATCAAGAATTAAAGTATCGGCAACGCTATGTAGATCTGATTGTGAATCCGGATAGTCGAAATACGTTCTTAGCACGCAGCAAGGTGATCACTTCACTACGTCGCCATATGACCGAAGCACAGTTCATGGAAGTCGAGACACCCATGCTTCATCCGATTCCAGGTGGTGCTGCAGCTAAACCATTTATTACCCACCACAACGCGCTTGATATGCAAATGTTTTTGCGTATCGCACCAGAGTTGTATCTAAAGCGACTGATCGTTGGCGGCTTTGAACGCGTTTTTGAGATTAATCGTAATTTCCGCAATGAAGGTGTAAGTCCCCGCCATAACCCCGAGTTCACCATGATGGAGTTTTATGCGGCGTATACCGACTATCGGTGGCTGATGGATTTCACGGAAAACCTGATTCGCAGCGCAGCCATCGATGCCCAGGGGACCGCAACCCTCACCCACCAAGGTCGCCCACTGGATCTTGCCAAACCCTTTGACCGTCTGACCATTACCGAGGCGATCTTAAAGTACAGCCCCCTTTCGAAAAAATCCTATACCGCTACTCAACTTGAGGATCCTGAATTTATCCGCGGCGAGCTTAAAAAAGGTGGTGAAGACCTCAATGCTCCGTCACTAAAAAATGCTGGCTTGGGAGCCTTACAGCTCGCCTTATTTGAACTGGTGGCTGAAGAGCATCTTTGGGATCCTACGTACATTATTGACTACCCCATCGAGGTAAGCCCCTTGGCGCGCGAGTCCGATACTCGCAAAGGAGTAACTGAGCGGTTTGAGCTATTTATTACGGGCCGTGAAATTGCCAACGGCTTCTCAGAGCTAAATGATGCCGAGGATCAGGCTGAGCGCTTTCGAAAACAAGTAGCGCAAAAAGATGCTGGCGACGAAGAGGCGATGTATTTTGACCACGACTTCATTCGAGCACTCGAATACGGCATGCCTCCTACTGGAGGCTGCGGTATTGGTATCGATCGATTGGTAATGTTACTCACCGACGTACCCAATATTCGTGATGTGATCTTGTTTCCCCATTTACGTCGGGAAGACGAATAAACCTACTGCTCTTTTAAGCGGGAACTTTTGGCAACCCGCTCGTAGAAGCCGTCTGGCTTATTTTTAACCCACTTAATAAAACTCTGCATCTGCGGATGCTGGCGAATTGCATCCGCTGAGTTCAAGTGCCTCGCTAACTCCGTCTCGGTAAATAAAGCGTGGATCTGACGGTGGCAAATCCGATGCAAATACTGTGTTTCTCTTCCACCCTTAGAGCGTGGAATCAGGTGATGCCCATCCATTTGGGCGGGAGGAATCTCGCGCTCGCAAATCGGACAAATAATCGAATTAGGGGTGACGGATGCCGCTTCGATTGAATCAATTTGCTTTTGGCGAATTCGACCCAACATAGAATTGAGAACTAATGATTTTCTTTGGCGTGATTGATCGAATACTTGGGGATTTCAATCACCAAATCTATTTTGGCCACAATAGCCTGACACGATAGACGAGATTGTGGGGAAAGACCCCAGGCGCGATCAAGCATATCCTCTTCATTTTCGTCGGGCTCATTAAGACTTGTAAAGCCTTCGCGCACAATCACATGACACGTCGTGCAAGCGCACACCATATCGCACGCATGTTCAATTTCAATATCGTTAGCAAGCAAGGTCTCGCAAATGTTCGTCCCAGGCTCGGCTTCAATCACTGCGCCATCAGGGCAATACTCAGAGTGTGGCAACACAACAATTTGGGTCATTACATTCATCTCACGAGTTAAATTTCAGCAACATTTTTTCCAGTCAGTGCGCGCTGAATACTCGCATTCATGCGCTTTTCAGCAAACGGATCAGTTGTCTTAGCGGCCTTTTCAATCGCTTTACGCAGCAGATCGCTGCTTGTTTCCACTTCTAAGAGTGTCTGCAACTGAGTCATTTCCTTTCGAATCAGGGCCCGCTCGACATCGGTCAGCAGATTACCATCCTCCTGCAGTGCTGCGGTAACCGCCTCTAATAAGCGCCTTGCTTCGACCTGCTCCTCACGTAATGCACGAGCGCGCATATCATCGCCCGCAGCCTGGAATCCATCTTGTAGCATACGGGCAATTTCAGAATCACTAAGTCCATAGGATGGCTTGATTTCAATGGATGCCTGAGCCCCGGAACTTTGCTCGATCGCATGTACCGATAAAAGTCCATCTGCATCCACTTGAAACGTGACGCGAATCCGCGCAGCACCAGCAACCATCGGAGGAATACCCTTGAGCTCAAATCGCCCCAGAGATCGGCAAGCATCGACGACCTCACGCTCTCCCTGCACAATATGCAGCGATAAACCGGTCTGGCCATCTTTAAAGGTCGTAAAATCCTGTGCCCTAGCGACCGGAATGGGCGTATTGCGCGGAATAATTTTTTCTACGAGTCCGCCCATGGTTTCTAAACCAAGGGATAGCGGGATAACATCAAGTAATAACCACTCATTATTCTTGCTTTGATTACCTGCTAAAAGATCGGCCTGCATCGCCGCACCAAGGGCAACCACCTGATCGGGGTCAAGGTTATTTAAGGGCTGGGTCTTAAAAAATGTCCCAACCGCTGCCTGTACTTGTGGCATACGCGTAGCGCCGCCAACCATCACGACACCCTTCACGTCACCTACTTGGAGTTGAGCATCACGCAATGCTTTGCGAACTGAAACCATGGTCTTATCCACCAATGGCTTCGTAAGTACTTCGAATTTGTCGCGAGTAAGAATTAGGGAAATGGACTGTCCGTTCGTGAGCGTGAGCTCAATGGAGGCCTCAGTTACATTACTTAATTCCTCTTTAGCGCGCTTGGCTGCGCTGAGGAGCGCCCGCTGATCCCTAGGCTCAAGGTTTATCAGCTTAGCCTCTTTAATAACCCAGTCATACACCGATCGATCAAAGTCATCACCACCCAAGGCCGAATCTCCGCCAGTGGATAAAACTTCAAATACGCCCTTACTCATTCGCAGAATCGAGATGTCAAAGGTTCCACCACCAAGATCATAGACGGCATAAATACCTTCCGAGGCATTATCTAGACCATACGCAACCGCAGCCGCCGTAGGTTCATTTAATAGGCGCAGGACGTGGAGTCCGGCAAGCTTAGCGGCGTCTTTGGTAGCCTGACGTTGGGCATCATCAAAATAAGCGGGTACCGTAATCACCGCCCCGACGATTTCATCCTGCACAGAATCCTCGGCCAGTTGTCGTAATCGCGCCAAGATCTCTGCGCTCACCTCTACCGGGCTTTTGTCACCTGCCGCTGTTCGCAACTTAAGCATGCCTGGCTCATCGATCAATGTATAAGGGAAATCGTGACTCGTGAAATCCTTTAAACCGCGTCCCATGAAACGCTTTACCGAGACAATGGTATTTTTGGGATCCTCAATCACATGAGCCAAAGCCTCGAATCCGCCTTTGGTGCTGCCATTTGGCAAATACCGAATCACCGATGGAAATAGAGCCTGACCAGCAGCATCTGTTAAGACCTTGGGCAAGGCATCACGAACGACCGCAACTAAGGAGTTAGTGGTACCCAAATCAATTCCAATGGCCACCTTGCGCTCATGGGGCGCTAGTGCCATTCCAGGTTCAGCGATTTGCAATAAGGCCATATTCGTTTTCTTTAGACCAGCTGAGCAATCGCATCATCGAGCTCAGTAGAAAATTTATTGATAAAGAGTAGACCTCGGAGAATATCCACCGCCTGGGTATATGCGGATTGCTCAAATGCATGGTTGAGCTCCAACAGCGCATCATGACGTGATTGTTCAACTTCGGCAGCAAGGCGCTCCAGAGCATCCAAATCATCAGCGTAATCATCTAAGGCTTCGCGCCACTCCATTTGTTTCATCAAGAACTGAACTGGCATCGCAGTATTCGTTTCTAAATTTGCCTCAACGCCATGCAGCTGGCATAAGTAGAGACCGCGGGCGATCGGATCTTTCAAGGTTCGATAGGCGCCATTGGCATAGGTCGCCATTTGCATTGCTAGACGTTGTTCGGTATCAGATCCAGAGGCGTGACGATCAGGGTGAACTTCTTTTTGAATCGCCAAATAAGCTTGGTCCAAAGCCGACGTATCAAATACGAATCGGGGGGTAAGGCCAAAAAAAGTGAAGTAGTTGTCAGACGCGGAAAGATTCGCCACAACCACACTCATCTTTCACATTGGGATTCTGAAACTTAAATCCTTCATTTAAGCCTTCGCGGACAAAATCAAGCTCCGTACCATCGATATAGGTCAGACTCTTTGGATCAACAAAAATCTTGATGCCGTGAGATTCAAACACTTGATCCTCTGGCGCTGCTTCATCGACGTATTCTAATTGATAAGCAAGGCCTGAACATCCGGTGGTGCGCACACCCAAACGCAAACCGCAGCCCTTGCCGCGTTTTTGCAAACTACGGTTAACGTGGTTAGCGGCTTTTTCAGTCAGGGTGATGGACATGGTGATTTTTATTTAACAGGATGCTTATCTTTGTAATCTTTTACTGCTGCCTTGATGGCATCTTCAGCCAAGATCGAACAATGAATTTTCACGGGTGGCAATGACAACTCTTGCGCAATTTGGGAGTTCTTTATCTCCAAGGCTTGATCAAGCGTTTTCCCCTTTACCCATTCGGTCACCAATGAGGAGGATGCA
Source organism: Polynucleobacter sp. (assembly GCA_040400365.1). Taxonomy (GTDB): domain Bacteria; phylum Pseudomonadota; class Gammaproteobacteria; order Burkholderiales; family Burkholderiaceae; genus Polynucleobacter. Next base: position 19,381 of record JBBAQJ010000007.1, read on the forward strand.
ATCGCAGAACCACAACCATAGGTCTTGAATTTTGCATCTTCAATGACGCCATGATCGTTTACGCGAATTTGCAATTTCATCACATCACCACATGCGGGCGCACCAACCATTCCGGTGCCAACCTGCTCATCACCTTTGGCAAAGGAGCCGACGTTCCGGGGGTTTTCATAATGATCAATTACTTTATCGCTATATGCCATTTCAATTTACCTCGTTTAGAACAACAAACATCATTAATGAGCAGCCCATTGAATCGTATTGAGATCAATGCCATCTTTGTACATTTCCCACAAGGGAGAAAGTTCCCGCAATTTTGCAATCTTGTCTTTGACCAACGCAATCGTGAAATCAACCTCTTCTTCGGTGGTAAAGCGGCCAATCGTAAAACGAATCGAGCTGTGGGCAAGCTCATCATTGCGCCCCAAGGCGCGCAATACATAAGAGGGCTCTAGAGATGCTGAGGTACAAGCAGATCCAGAAGAGATTGCAATATCTTTTAATGCCATCAACATCGATTCGCCTTCAACATAGTTAAAACTAATGTTGAGGTTATGAGCAACACGTTGGTCCATATCACCGTTGACATAAACCTCTTCAATATCTTTTAGCCCAGCTAGTAAGCGGTCACGCAATTTGCGGATGCGCGCAGCCTCCTCAGCCATCTCGATCCGAGCAATCTTAAACGCCTCGCCCATGCCAACAATTTGATGAACGGGCAAGGTTCCCGAACGCATTCCGCGCTCATGACCACCGCCATGAATTTGCGCCTCGATCCGCACTCGGGGCTTACGACGCACAAATAGAGCACCAATCCCTTTAGGACCATAGGTCTTATGAGCAGAGAAACTCATGAGATCAACTTTGAGCTTCTCCAAGTCAATCTCAACTTTACCTGTTGCTTGCGCAGCATCTACATGAAAAATAACTCCGCGCGAGCGGCATAATTCGCCAAGCCGTGGAATATCTTGAATCACGCCAATTTCGTTATTGACATACATCACCGATGCCAAGATGGTGTCTGGACGAATAGCAGCTTCAAACTGAGCAAAATCAATCAGACCGTTTTCCATGACGTCAAGGTAAGTGACGTCATATCCCTCGCGCTCGAGCTCGCGGCAGGTGTCAAGCGTCGCTTTGTGCTCGGTCTTTACCGTAATGATGTGCTTACCTTTTTCTTTATAAAAATGGGCGGCGCCCTTTAAGGCCAAGTTAATACTCTCGGTCGCACCACTCGTCCACACGATCTCACGGGGATCAGCATGAACTAATTTAGCTACCTCAACCCGCGCCTCCTCGACCGCTTCTTCAGCCGCCCATCCAAACGCATGGCTACGAGAGGCCGCATTACCAAATTGCTCCCGCAAATAAGGCAGCATTTTGTCAACCACGCGCTGATCAATCGGCGTCGTTGCCGAGTAATCCATGTAGACCGGGAAATGCTTCGGACTGTAAATCGAAACGGGTTGCAATGCTGCCTTTAGTGGAGCGTTCATACTTAACCTTGTCTTGCTAAATTGAATACTGAATTAATTAGGGGTCGCTTAGGAGCCTCTTCTTTTTTAGCAACTGCAGCGACTGCGGGCTTTTTCAACTTCGCAGGCTCAACGCGAACTTTTTTATCGCGCATATCAGCAATTACCACTCCGCGGCTTTCTTGCTGCTTGACTAAATCGCGCAAGGTAACTGAGTCTAAATACTCAACCATCTTGGCATTCAAATTGGTCCATAAATCATGGGTCATGCAGCGACTGTGGGTGTCTTCCTCGCTATGGCAATTTCCTTTGCCACCGCACTGGGTGGCATCTAAAGGCTCATCCACAGCCACAATAATGTCGGCCACACTCACCTCCTCGGCTTTACGAGCCAAGGTATAGCCTCCGCCTGGACCGCGTGTGCTTTCAACAATATTGAAGCGACGCAATTTTCCAAAGAGTTGCTCTAGATACGAAAGAGAAATCTTCTGGCGCTGGCTAATTCCAGCAAGGGTTACGGGGCCATGCGCTTCACGCAGGGCTAAATCAATCATCGCGGTTACAGCAAAACGTCCTTTAGTAGTAAGTCTCATAAATCACCTTGGTTGTGGGTTGATATGGACAGCCATTGCCAGAGGGGTAATACCTGACAATTCTGGTCAAGTATAACATATTCCCGAGTATTTTTATCAGGAATAAGCCATAGGGGTCATATGGGGATATAAAAGGGTAAGCGCTTGATTTATATCGAATCTTTAGCCAGCGCACCGAATGCCAACTCTTTAATTTTAGCAATCTGGTCTCGAGTCGCGGCAGCCTTCTCAAACTCGAGATTTTTGGCCTCAGCCATCATTTGCTTTTCAAGGCGACCAATCTCATTGGCCAACTCACGCTCACTCATCATCTCGTACTGAGCCTTACGCTGCGCAATTTGCAACTCCACGCGCTTTTCTTGAACATCGTAAACGCCATCAATGATGTCTTTTATCCGTTTTTGCACCCCTTTCGGCTCAATACCATGCTTCAAGTTAAACGCAATTTGCTTATTTCTGCGACGCTCAGTTTCTCCCATCGCTTTTTTCATGGACTCGGTCATTTTGTCGGCATACAAAATTGCTTTGCCATGAACATTACGAGCTGCTCTTCCAATGGTCTGAATCAAACTCCGTTCGGCTCGTAAAAATCCCTCTTTATCCGCATCCAAAATGGCGACCAGGGATACCTCGGGAATATCAAGACCCTCGCGCAATAAATTGATGCCAACCAAGACATCAAAAACGCCTAAACGTAAATCACGAATAATTTCGACACGCTCAACCGTATCAATATCCGAGTGAACGTAGCGTACTTTGACGCCGTTATCAGCCAAATACTCTGTTAATTGCTCGGCCATGCGCTTAGTAAGGACTGTGACCAATACACGCTCGCCCGCTTGAACACGCTCATGAATTTGACCCAGTAAATCATCCACCTGAGAGCTAGCGGGTAGAACCTCAATCGCAGGATCGACCAATCCCGTAGGGCGCACCACTTGCTCAACCACTTGGCCTGTTTTTTGGTTTTCATAATCGGCCGGGGTCGCTGAAACAAAAATTGCTTGACGCATCTTAGTTTCGAATTCAGGAAATTTCAGCGGGCGGTTATCCATCGCCGATGGTAAGCGAAAGCCATACTCCACCAAGGTGTGCTTGCGAGAGCGATCGCCGTTGTACATCCCATTGAGTTGCCCAATCAAAACATGGCTCTCATCCAAGAACATCAGTGCATCATCGGGCAGGTAATCGACTAAGGTCGGTGGCGCTTCACCGGGTTTTGCGCCCGATAAATGCCGTGAATAGTTTTCGATACCTTTACAAAAGCCGAGCTCAGAGAGCATCTCAAGATCAAATCGGGTGCGCTGCTCTAAACGCTGAGCCTCGACTAATTTATTGCCTTTGACAAACTCATCTAAGCGTTCCCGTAACTCGGTTTTAATGGTTTCAATGGCTTTTAAAACCGTTTCTCTTGGGGTCACATAATGCGAACTTGGGTAGACCGTAAAACGGGGTAATTTCTGCTTAATCTTTCCGGTTAAGGGGTCAAAGAAATGGAGTGATTCAACCTGGTCATCAAATAGCTCAACCCGAATCGCCAGCTCGTTATGCTCTGCCGGGAAAATATCGATCGTATCGCCGCGGACCCGAAAAATGCCTCGCTGAAAGTCCATTTCATTACGCTCATACTGCATTGAAATGAGTCGCGTCACAATATCCCGTTGACTTAATTTATCACCAGGACGTAAGGTCAAGACCATACTGTGATAATCGCCTGGATTGCCGATGCCATAAATAGCTGATACCGTTGCCACGATGACTACATCTCGACGCTCTAATAAACTTTTTGTGGCGGATAAACGCATCTGCTCAATATGCTCATTAATCGAAGAATCTTTTTCGATGAACAAGTCGCGCTGAGGAACGTAAGCTTCGGGCTGATAGTAGTCGTAATAACTCACAAAGTATTCAACTGCATTTCTGGGGAAAAATTCCCGAAACTCGGAGTACAACTGTGCTGCGAGTGTTTTATTGGGCGCAAAGATAATGGCCGGTCGTCCCATCCTCGCAATGACATTGGCCATGGTGAACGTTTTGCCCGAACCCGTAACCCCCAACAAAGTTTGAAACAACAATCCATCCTCGAGTCCTTCGCACAACTGATCAATCGCAGCTGGCTGATCGCCGGCCGGAGGAAATGGTTGATAGAGTTGATATGGTGAATTGGGAAAAGAAACAAACTTCGATTCATCCAGAGTCGCTGCCTGCTCAATCTTTAGAGCAGCATCCTCTGCGACCCCAGTCGAATCGGTAAAAACGGCTGAATCTGGATTCTTTTTTTTGCTGGTCGATTTTGGGGTGAGCTTTGGCATCTCGGCTATCATTTACGGCTAGGGATGAACTACCTAGCAATTTATAAATAATCTTCAATTTTGCCGTTTTTATTCCATTTACACCAACCGCTTCTAAGAGCCTGATTTACAACAACTAATCGATATTTCCACCATGAACCTGTTTTCTTCCGTCCAGCTTGCTCCCAAAGATCCAATTTTTGGCCTGACCGAGGCGTATAACGCCGACCAAAGACCAAGCAAAGTTAATTTAGGGGTGGGGGTTTACTACACCGATGAAGGCAAAGTTCCACTATTACGCGCTGTCCTTGAGGCCGAGAAAGAAGTCGTTGCCAAAGAAGCGCCACGCGCCTACATTCCGATTGAAGGACCGAATCCATATAACTCAGCAGTTCAAAACTTACTTTTTGGTAAAGACTCGGCATTGATTGAGGCTGGACGAGTGGTCACTGCCGAGTGCCTTGGTGGCACCGGGGCCCTTCGCGTTGGTGGAGATTTTGTAAAACGCCTCGAACCCACTGCGAAGGCAGCCATTAGCTCCCCAAGCTGGGAAAACCATCGCGGTATTTTTGAAGCTGCTGGATACGAGGTTTTGGAGTACACCTACTTTGACCCAAAAACACGGGGCGTAGACTTTGATGGCATGGTGAAATCGCTAGCGTCTTTTCCTGCGAAAACCCTAGTCATTCTCCACGCCTGCTGCCACAACCCAACGGGAGCGGATCTCACCAAAGATCAATGGCAAACCATTATTTCGATTTGCCAACAAAAACAGTTGATTCCATTTCTTGATATTGCCTACCAAGGTTTTGCGGATGGCATTGAGGAAGATGGCACTGCTGTGCGCATGTTTGCTGATTCTGGAATGTCGTTCTTTGTGTCAAGCTCTTTCTCCAAATCATTCTCTTTGTACGGTGAGCGCGTTGGCGCCTTGTCTATCGTGACACAAAGCAAAGAAGAATCCACCCGCGTTCTCTCTCAACTCAAACGTGTGATTCGAACCAATTACTCCAATCCGCCAACCCATGGTGCTGCGATTGTGGCAACGGTTCTCAACTCACCTAAGCTGCGTCAAATGTGGGAGGATGAATTAGCCCAGATGCGCGATCGAATTAAATCCATGCGCCAGGGTTTAAAAGAGAAGCTGGCAGCAGCTGGTGTATCTCAAGACTTTTCATTTATTGAGGCGCAGCGGGGAATGTTCTCCTACTCAGGGTTGACTTCTGATCAAGTTGCTAAACTGCAAGAGCAGGATGGCATTTATGCCCTATCTACAGGACGAATTTGTGTTGCTGCCTTAAATACTAAGAATATAGATCGAGTCGCTCAGGCAATTGCCCGAGTTCTCATGTCAAAATAGGGTCTTTGCTGGTTCTGGAGAGTATTAAATGCTTTATCAAATCTACGATTTCCAAAAAGCATTATTGCAACCCCTAACGGAGTGGGCAAAAACGACTGCGGAGACTTTTGTTAATCCTGCTAACCCGCTCTCTTTAGTACCTGGTGCTGAGCGTCTAGCAGCGAGTTACGAACTCTTGCACCGTCTTGGCAAAGACTATAAAAAACCCGAGTTTGGAATTCGTACTGTTAAAGCACACAGCAAAGAGGTTGTTGTCCAAGAATTGACTGCCCTAGCCAAGCCCTTTTGTAATTTGGTGCGCTTTAAGCGTTTTTCAGATGATGTTGAAGTCATCTCGAAGATGAAGCAAGACCCTGTCGTTTTAATTGTTGCCCCGCTCTCGGGTCATCACTCGACCTTATTGCGTGATACCGTCCGCACCATGTTACAAGATCATAAGGTCTACATTACTGATTGGATCGATGCCCGGATGGTTCCAAATGATCAGGGTGTGTTTGGTTTAGATGATTACGTCCAATACATTGAAGATTTCATTCGTCATATTGGTGCTGAAAACTTACATGTGATATCGGTATGCCAACCAACGGTTCCAGTACTGGGTGCCGTCTCTCTGATGGCTTCGCGCGGTGAAAACACGCCCCGCTCTCTGGTCATGATGGGCGGCCCAATCGATGCCCGCAAATCACCAACTGCAGTGAACTCTCTAGCAATGAGCAAATCGATTGAGTGGTTCGAAGCGAATACGATCCACAATGTACCCCCACCCCATCCCGGAGTCGGACGACGAGTCTATCCAGGGTTCTTGCAGCACATGGGTTTTATTGCTATGAACCCAAGCAATCATCTTCAATCCCACTGGGATTATTTTCAAAACTTGGTTCGGGGCGACGAACAAGATGCACAAGCCCATATCCGCTTTTATGACGAATACAACGCTGTGCTGGATATGGATGCCCACTATTACTTAGACACCATTCGTACTGTCTTCAAAGACTATGCGCTACCCAATGGGACTTGGATGGTTCGTAATGAGCTCGTTAAGCCGCAAGATATTCAAAAATCCGCCTTACTCACGATTGAGGGCGAGATGGATGATATTTCTGGGAGCGGTCAAACGCGTGCGGCCCATAAATTATGTAAGGGAATCGAGGAGTCGAGGAAAGAGCATTATGAAGTGAGCGGTGCCGGACATTACGGTATTTTTTCTGGAAGTCGCTGGCGTAATAAGGTCTATCCTCGTATCCAACAATTTATTCGCGCTCACCACTCATCGAACCCTAGCAATCAAGACGCGAATTAAATTGCATCGGATTTAAAGTCCATGCCCTCAACCAAGCTGGCCAACCTACTGGAAGACGCACTTCCGCAAACACAATGCACGAAGTGCGGCTATCCCGATTGCCGCGGTTACGCAGAGGCTCTTGCTGAGGGCGAAAAACCCAATCGCTGCCCCCCAGGCGGTGCAGAAGGAATTATTCGTCTTAGCCAAATCCTGAAATACCCATTAAATGAAGAAACTCGCACGATTGATCCAGAGTGCGGAGTTGAACGGCCACGTCCAGTCGCCTGGATTGATCCACAAGCCTGCATTGGCTGCACACTGTGTATCCAGGCATGCCCGGTCGATGCGATCGTTGGCGCGTCAAAACAAATGCACACTGTTCTTCCTGAGTGGTGTACCGGCTGTGATTTATGCGTTGCCCCCTGCCCAGTGGATTGCATTCACATGATGAATGTAACGGGTGAGCAGACCGGATGGAATGCCTGGTCACCCGCCCAAGCTGATCTTGCGAGAGCTCGCTACGAGTCGCATTTAAATCGATTCGAACGTGAGGAGCGTGATCAACAGGAGCGATTGGCCACTAAAGCCAAAGCTAAATTGGCAGCATTGGATCAAAATCAAGCCACAAACCAAACGCAACTCGATGAAATCGAACGAAAACGAGCGATTATTGCTGCAGCCATTGCACGAGTAAAGCAATCGGGCTCATCAACATCATGAATCTTGAGCAGCGCATTGCCTTTTTTGAGCAATTGAAGGCAAATAATCCTAAGCCAAGCACCGAACTGGAATATAGCTCGCCATTCGAACTATTAACCGCGGTCTTGCTATCTGCGCAAGCAACCGATGTATCGGTTAATAAGGGAACTCGCCGGTTGTTCGCAGTCGCTAATACTCCTAAAGCTATCCTAGAGCTTGGTGAAGAAGGGGTGCGTCCTTACATTCAACATATTGGGCTGTACAGGACAAAAGGAAAGCATTTACAAGAAACCTGTCAGATATTGCTTGAGCGCCATGGCGGTGAGGTGCCCAGAAACCGATCTGACCTTGAGGCGCTTCCTGGCGTTGGACGCAAAACTGCCAATGTCATCCTCAATACGGCATTTGGGGAAGCAACGATTGCAGTGGATACCCATATTTTCCGAGTATCCAATCGTACAGGTCTTGCCCTTGGTAAAAATGTTCTTGAGGTTGAAAACAAACTCATGAAACGAATTCCAAAGGACTACCTCATGGATGCTCATCATTGGCTCATTTTGCACGGTCGCTATGTATGCAAAGCCCGAAATCCGGAATGTGCGCAATGCATCGTTGAGCCTTTATGCTCCTATCGATATAAAACCAATCAAGGAAAAATACGTGGCACTGTTCAACCCAAGTCGTGATGAGGTTCGACAATTCTTTTGCGGTGCGTGGCAAAAAAAATTAACCGGGGGAGTATTAACACCACTTGAGATGATGGCCTGCTCATGGATCAAGCTTCACCCCGAGTATCACGCTATTTTGACGAGCAACGAAGCGCTCTCTCATGAATTCACACCCGAACAAGGGCAAACCAACCCCTTTTTGCATTTATCCATGCACCTATCGATTAGCGAGCAAATTTCAATTAATCAGCCCCCAGGAATTAAATTAGTCGCTGAGCAACTTAGTCGTAAATTAGATTCGGAGCATGAAGCCCAACACCAAATTATGGAATGCTTGGGGCGTGCACTTTGGGAATCGCAGCGTAACGGTCAAGCTTTGGATGCGGTAGCATACCTTGATTCCATCCGAAAATTACTCTAGGTTATGTAATGAATCAGGCAGCCGAATTCGACCCAATTACTTTATTTCGCTCCAATTGGGCGACATATCAAAAACTACTTGAGCATAACTACATGTTTCATCACGAATTAGTTCATGCCAGTCAACAGCTGATTCAATCAATTGATCGACCGCTGTCCCTGGTAGATCTTGGTTGTGGAGACGCCTCGCTCAGTCAAACACTTTTTAAAAATAATCAAATCTCACGTTATATAGCATGCGATCTTTCCCAACCAGCATTGCAGCTTGCTAAAGCTAATTTGGCGCCCTGGTCGTCGCAATTGGAATTAAATTGCTTGGATATGCTCGAGCAACTTGGGCAAATATCAGACAGATCGCTTGATCTAGTATTTTCAAGTTATGCCATTCATCATTTGAACGATCAATCCAAATTGGCTCTTTTTAAGGAGTGCTTTCGGGTCCTAAAACACTCAGCGTCGTTTGTGTTGATCGATGTAATGCGTAACGATGGACAAAATCGAGATAATTATCTCGATAATTATTTATGTATGGTCGAAAAAGACTGGGTGGCGATCAACTCCATCGAGCGTACCCGCATTACTGAGCATGTGCGAGGCAATGACTTTCCATTGAGTCCCTCTGAATATCAATCGCTTGCTCGCCAAGCAGGCTTTCATCAGGAAGATTTACTAGATGCCCATGGCTTTCATCAAGCTTGGGCCTACCAACGCTTAAGCTAAGTCAGCAATACCCGATCGGATCGCTTCCGGAATTCCCTTAGCAAGCTCACGTCGCGACTTCAGCACAGTGTCAGCCGTATCGCGTTGTCTCGGCGACCAAATTGAATCTGGAAAGTATGGGTCATCGGCAAAACGTGGGATCACATGCCAATGAAGATGCGGAACTTGATTACCCAATGATGCTAGGTTTATTTTTTGGGGTCGCATGACACGGCGGACGGCAAATTCAACCACATCGACTAAGGCTAGCAAGATTTCTCGCTCAACTCGAGACAACTCACTCATCTCAGCAACATGTCGATTCCAAATCACTCGACAAAAGCCGGGCAAATCATGATCTTCAACCAGAACAACGCGCGCATCATCGCCGCGCCACACTAGATGTCCGCCCTCGTCTTGGCAAAGAATGCAATGATTCATAGTTACTACTGTAAAACATAAAGGCGCCTAAGTCATCCTTTTGGGATGCTTCAGGCGCCTGCCATAACTGCATTAGCCGCCGATTAGGCGGATAAATGATTAATGGAATTGCTCTTCTTCGGTCGATCCAGTCAAGGCAGTTACCGATGATTTACCGCCCTGAATCACAGTAGTAACGTCATCGAAGTAGCCAGTGCCAACTTCTTGCTGGTGAGAAACAAAGGTATAACCCCGATCACGGGCTGCAAACTCGGGTTCTTGAACTTTCTCTACATAGGCTGTCATACCGCGCTTGACATAGTCTTGTGAAAGGTCATACATGTTGTACCACATTGAATGGATACCGGCCAAGGTAATGAACTGGTATTTGTAACCCATCGCACCTAACTCGCGCTGGAACTTAGCAATCGTTGCATCGTCTAAGTTCTTCTTCCAGTTAAACGACGGTGAGCAGTTGTAGGCCAACATTTTGCCGGGGAACTTCTCGCGTATGGCTTCAGCAAACTTCTTCGCAAAATCCAAATCCGGGGTGCCAGTCTCGCACCAGACCATATCGGCATATTCTGCATACGCCAAACCTCGAGAAATCGCCTGTCCTAGACCTTTGCGAGTTTTATAGAAACCTTCAGGTGTTCTCTCGCCAGTTAAGAACGGTTTATCGTTTTCATCATAATCCGAGGTTAATAGATCAGCAGCCTCGGCATCGGTTCTCGCCAAAATAATGGTTGGCACACCCATGACATCAGCAGCTAAACGAGCAGCAATTAATTTCTGTACAGACTCTTGAGTCGGTAACAGCACCTTGCCACCCAAATGTCCACATTTTTTAACAGATGACAATTGATCTTCAAAGTGTACGCCGGCTGCACCATTTTTAATTAATGCTTTACTTAATTCGTATGCATTCAGAACGCCACCAAAGCCTGCTTCGGCATCAGCAACGATTGGTGCGAAGTAATCGATATAGCCTGGATCGCCTGGATTGATTCCTTTTGACCACTGAATCTGGTCTGCGCGCTCAAATGTATTATTAATCCGCTCAACCACCTTAGGTACTGAATCGACTGGATAGAGGGATTGATCAGGATACATTGCCGCGTAGGTATTGTTATCAGCAGCTACTTGCCAGCCCGATAAATAGATTGCTTTAACGCCTGCCTTCACTTGCTGCATGGCTTGACCACCGGTCAATGCCCCCAAGCAATTTACATAGGCTTCGTTGTTCACTAAATTCCATAATTTCTCGGCACCCTGCTTCGCCAAGGTGTACTCTGGGCGAACAGAACCACGAAGACGAACGACATCTTCTGCAGTGTAGCCACGCTTTACCCCTTGCCAACGTGGATTGGTATCCCAATCCTTCTGAATAATTGCTGCTTCTGCTTTACGAGTCACCATATTGCTCTCCTTCATTCACGATAAAAATGGATATCGACGAGGGCTTAATAAGCCCAAACTCTTATGTCTTATACAAGAGTTTAGAGAGCAGCTTATAAGTAATGCGAAAAATGCCTTTGATTTAATAAATAAATTAAATCAATATATTCAATTACTTATAGGTAAAATTTTATCATGCGAAACGCTAAATTAGAAAATGAAATTTTTAGAGTACCAACTTAAGTTCTGTTTTTTATGATGTGAACGATTGATTTCATATTACGAAAATAATAAAACTACTCTTATTGCATATTAAGATCCTTCTATAAATCCGCATCGCGAGAAACAAAATGTTCCGTGCCCTATTGATTGCTCTACTTTTACTCTCAAACACGAGTAACGCACAACCACTTCCTAATGCATCAGACGGTTTATATGAGGAATTAATAACAGTTGACTTGGATAAGGATGCAAAACAAACCGGATTATTTTCAATTAAAAACGGTTCTAAAAATCACTCGAAATTAGCTGTATTGATACCTGGTTATCCCTCCGTCTTTAGGCCGGCTGTCGAAAATGGAGTGATGGTGAGTACAAAACTCAGTGGAAATTTTTTAATTCGATCAAGACGTCATCTTGCTGATGAATCAATCGCAATTCTGACTATTGATTGCCAATCTGAAAGTGGCGATATCTGTTCAAGTAGCTATCAGGCAAGTAACGAGCGTCAAGCACATGTCCAAAAATTAATGAATGAGGTTAAAAAAAGGTATCCAACCATTCAAGAGGTGTGGCTAGTTGGCACTAGCATGGGAACCATATCATCATCTTTTATGCCAACATATGCTCCAAGAGCATACGCTGGTGCAATTCATACGGCAGCCATTACGGAACCTTATGCGAGAAATTCGTATCGCGAATTAATCAATTTTGACTATAAAAAATCGGGGGCTCCTCAATTCTTTATTCATCATAAAGATGACCCTTGCTATCTAACAACATGGTCTGGCGCAAAATCCATTAGTGATAAGTATGGGGTTCCTTTAATTACTGTTTTTGGAGGTAGTAATTTTCAAGGTAATCCCTGTAATGCATTTACTGAACATGGTTTTAGAGGTAAAGAATTGGAAGTAATGCAGACTATTCGCGAAATTATTCTGACCGGAACCTCGAAAATTAGTGAGATTAAATAGGCTGAGTTTGTTGAGTTGGAATTTTGCTGGCAACTTTAAATGCCGTAAAGATAATCAAGCATTGAATAAAGGCAACTCCCAAGAAAAGCCAATTGGGTCTGCCAGCATCGAGCAAAATACCAAAGGCGAGTGGACCGACTGAGGCGCCAAGGTCGATGCCTGAGTAGACAATGCCATAGACTCGACCAGAGGCGCCTTGCGGCGTTGCTGACCGAATCATTAAATCACGCGATGGTGCGGCGATACCCAAGCCAATTCCAATCACAACGAACAAGCTTGGAATCAAGGCGGCCGACACTAGCTCAGCACCAATAATCACCGACATGAGTGCGCTAACAAATAAACAGATCACGACCGTGCGTTCTGGCGCAGAAAAACGACTTGCCAGATAGCCGCCTAACAGCATACCGCCTGCAGTACCTAGGGCCAACAGAGTTAGAAAAAAGTTTCCGGAGGCAACCGAGATTTCATAGGTCTTAAACAAGGCACTAGGGGCAAATGATTGAATACCTGACATCGCCACCATGCTGAAAAAGAAGAACAGCCAACATAGCCAAACAGCGGGTAACTTTAAGAAATCAAAGGTTCCCAAGGGGGTATGGTTTGGGTCATCCTTACGCGCATTCGCTAAATTACTAGCTTGACGCTCTTTTGCATTATCGGTTAACAAGTCACGGTTAAACCAAAGTAATATCAGAACCGATATCGCCAAAATGGCTGCTGCCATCATCGCTGTGCGCCAGTTTGCAAGCTCCGCGATAGCCACCATGAAAACTGGGGCTAAAGCCCAGCCTAGATAACCGGTGACCCCATGAAAGGAATACGCATAGGGCAGTCGTTTTGGTGAAATCTTATGGTTGATGAGTGTGTAATCGACTGGATGAAAAACGCCGTTACCACACCCCATCAAAATCGCACCAATCATTAATCCAAAATAGCTTGAACTTACAGCGTAGGTCACCGCTGATAAAGCCAATAATCCAATCCCAGCGAAAAGAACCGGACGCGCGCCTTTGTGATCCACCAAAAAGCCAGAAGATGCCTGAACGACGCATGAGACCACAAAGAACACGGTCATCAATAAACCGAGTTCGGCATACGACAAGCCGAATTCAATCTTGAGCCAAGGAAATAGTGGGGGGAGGGCTAAATGATAAAAATGCGAGGTACCGTGTGCGAGGCTAATCAAGCCAATCGTACGGTTATCACTAGAGTAAAGACTGCCATGGGCAAGCGACATGGCACTAGTTTAGCGCCAGTCACCCAATCCGCCAAAATGCTTAATGTACGAGACGCGAAAAGCTGAAATCGCCCTTTTTATCCACATCCACCGGAATCACATCCTGTGGGCCAAACTTACCCTCCAAGATCATCTTCGATACCGGATTTTCAATGTGTTGCTGAATCGCTCGCTTGAGTGGTCTAGCTCCAAAAACGGGGTCAAAACCAACCTCGGCTAATTTATTCAACGCTGCATCACTAATATCCAACTGCATATCAAGACGCGCTAAGCGCTCGGAGAGGTTTTGTAAGAGGATTTTTGCAATCGAGGCAATGTTCTTTTGATCAAGTCCGTGGAACACCACAATCTCATCGACTCGGTTTAAGAACTCAGGCCGGAAATGATTCTTAAGCTCTCCAAAGACCGCTTCCTTCACCTCGGCTTGATTTTTACCTGTCATAGACTGGATCAAATGAGAGCCGATGTTACTGGTCATCACAATCACGGTATTTTTAAAATCAACTGTGCGACCCTGACCATCAGTTAAGCGCCCATCATCCAATACCTGCAGTAACACATTAAACACATCAGGATGTGCTTTTTCGATCTCATCAAACAAAATCACGCTATAGGGTTTGCGACGAACTTGCTCGGTAAGATAGCCGCCCTCCTCATAGCCCACATATCCAGGAGGCGCACCAATTAAGCGAGCGACACTGTGTTTTTCCATGAACTCACTCATGTCAATACGGATGAGTCGGTCATCACTATCAAATAAAAACTCAGCCAATGCTTTGCATAGCTCCGTTTTGCCGACGCCAGTGGGCCCTAAGAACATAAATGAGCCATAGGGTTTATTTTCTTCAGAAAGACCGGCACGCGAGCGACGAATCGCATCCGAGACCGCACGAATGGCTTCATCTTGCCCCACCACGCGTTCGTGCAAATGCTCTTCCATTTTGAGCAGTTTGTCGCGCTCACCTTGCATCATTTTGGAAACAGGGATGCCAGTGGCGCGTGAGACCACCTCAGCAATCTCTTCGGCACCAACTTGCGTACGAAGTAATTTTGGCCGGCTTGTATCGTTTTGCTCTGCTTTTGCCTCAGCAGCCGCAGCTGACTTCAGCTTTTGCTCGAGCTCAGGCAATTTACCGTATTGAAGTTCAGCTACCTTCTCGAGCTTACCCTCACGCTGTAGCTTTGCAATTTCTGCTTTGACGCGTTCAATCTCTTCCTTCACGGAAGCGGCGCCCAAGGCTGCACCCTTTTCTGCCTTCCAAATTTCTTCAAGGTCGGCATACTCAGCACCCAAACGGGTGATTTCCTCTTCAATGAGGTCTAGGCGTTTCTTAGAAGCATCGTCTTTCTCTTTCTTGACCGCTTCACGCTCAATCTTTAGCTGGATCAGACGGCGGTCCAATTTATCCATCACCTCAGGCTTTGAATCAATTTCCATCTTGATGCGAGAGCCAGCCTCATCGATGAGGTCAATTGCTTTGTCCGGCAAAAAACGATCTGTGATGTAGCGGTGAGAAAGCTCAGCTGCGGCCACAATCGCTGGATCGGTAATCTCAATTCCGTGGTGCAGTTCATATTTCTCTTGTAAGCCACGCAAAATTGCTATCGTTGCCTCAACGCTTGGCTCGTCAACCATCACTTTTTGAAAGCGGCGCTCTAGAGCGGCATCTTTCTCAATGTATTTACGATACTCATCCAGCGTGGTGGCACCAATACAGTGGAGCTCACCCCGAGCCAGTGCGGGCTTTAACATATTGCCAGCATCCATCGCTCCATCGGCCTTGCCGGCCCCAACCATGGTGTGAATTTCATCAATGAACATAATGGTGCGGCCTTCGTCTTTTGCCACATCATTAAGAACCGCTTTTAAGCGTTCTTCAAACTCGCCGCGATACTTGGCGCCTGCTAGCAAAAGAGCCATATCCAACACCAAGACGCGCTTGTCTTTTAAGGTTTCGGGCACTTCGCCGTTGACAATGCGTTGCGCAAGACCTTCAACGATGGCGGTCTTACCGACCCCCGGCTCACCAATTAAGACTGGGTTGTTTTTGCTACGCCGCTGAAGTATCTGAATCGCACGACGGATCTCGTCATCGCGCCCGATCACCGGATCGAGCTTTCCAAGTCGAGCACGCTCTGTCAGATCAAGGGTATATTTCTTTAAAGCCTCGCGCTGCCCTTCAGCATCGGCTGAGCTCACCGACTCCCCGCCACGAACCAAATCAATTGCTGCTTCTAAGGCCTTACGACTTAAACCGTTTTCGCGAGCCGCCTTACCCAACTCCCCTTTATCGTCTGCCAAAACCAATAGGAATAACTCGCCCGCAATATATTGATCGCCGCGCTTACTTGCTTCTTTTTCAGTTTGATTGAGCCAGCTTAATAAAGTTCGGCCAACCTGAACATCGCCCCCGGTGCCCTGCACCTGAGGCAATTTGGCGATCATTGCCTCGGCCGCTTTTTCAAGGCCGGCAATATTGGTACCTGCCCGAGTTAATAAGCTTCGCGCCCCTCCATCTTGCTGGCGCAGCATGGCAAGGAGTAAATGCTCGGGCTCAATGAACTGGTTATCGTTACTTAGAGCAAGGCTTTGTGCATCCCCTAATGCTTCTTGGAATTTAGTAGTTAATTTATCTATCCGCATGATTTAAATGAATTTATTTACCAATTAATAAGTCTACTTAGAATATGGGGGTAAAACCCCATTATTCAAGTTTTTTATTTCAACACAACGTACGATGGCTTGGTATCTCTATTTACTCGAATGCGCCGATGGTAGCTATTACGCAGGTATTACCAATAGGCTTGAGGAGCGGATCATTGCACACAACCAAGGGGTTGGTGCACGCTATACGCGCGGACGAGGGCCGGTGAAGTTGCTGGAAGTAAAGACCTATCCTGACCGCTCGGGCGCATCTAAAGCAGAAAGTGCTGTTAAGCGTCTACCGCGCTCACAAAAAAGAGGGTTCTTTTCCTAAGGTCTTAGGTTTTAGACCAACGCGACAAAGCCTCATCGTCTGAAACGCGGGCATCGACCCAGCGAGCGCCTTTTGGCGTATCTTCTTTCTTCCAAAATGGTGCTTGTGTCTTTAAGTAGTCCATGATGAACTCGCATGCAGCAAAGGCTTCTCCGCGATGAGCGCTGGTGACAGCTACCAGCACAATCTGATCGAGTGGTTGTAAGGGGCCGACCCGATGAATAATCAGCGCTTGATTAAAATCCCAGCGACCCTTGGCCTGATCAATAATTGACTGTAAGGCTGCTTCGGTCATTCCCGGATAATGCTCCAAGGTCATTTGCCGCACAGCAGTACCGTCATTCAAATCTCGAACCGTACCAATAAAAATAGCGACTGCGCCAACGGAACCTTCACCACTGCGTAAATTGGCGATTTCAGTCGTTAGATCAAAATCCTGCTCTTGAATACGAACTGGCATCTTAGCCCCCGGTTACTGGAGGGAAGAAAGCAATCTCAGCACCCTCCAATAAAGCAGTGTCTGCACTGACCATTTGCTGATTAAGGGCACAGCGTAACACTCGGTCTATGGACAATACATCGGACCATGGCGCACCTCGCATCGTTAAGAAAGTGCGAAGATCTGCAATGGTTTTGACCGAATCGGGAATCACAATCTCTTCTTGCGACACACCTAAGCCCTCCCGAATCGAGGCAAAAAAACGTAGATGCAGTTTCATGGCGATGGATTAGTAAATTAGTCCGCTAAAGGGGATATACCGAACCATATCACCCTTTTTAAATCCCTGTCCCGCAGGGCAATCAATCAAGCCGTCCCCCCAGGCTGCGCTTGTCAGGACACCCGAGCTCTGATTCGGAAACAGGTCAAGGCCACCTTCTGCGTTCATTTTGACTCGCAAAAATTCATTACGACGATCTGGCTTTAACCAATCAAAATCCGCTCTCACCTGAAAAGATGGTGGCGTTAAATCGGATCGCCCTTGAAGTTTTAAGATAAATGGACGAACAAATAGAATGAAGGTCACAAAGCTTGATACTGGATTGCCAGGAAGACCAATAAACCATGCTTCGTGATTTGCCTGATTTTGTTTACGAACTGCCCCAAATGCCAGTGGTTTACCTGGCTTGATACCGATCTGCCACAAATCCAGTCGACCTTCCGCATGAACGGCTGGCTTAATGTGATCCTCTTCCCCGACCGACACCCCACCCGAGGTAATAATCAGGTCATGATCTTCGCTGGCAGTCCGCAAGGCTTGCCGGGTTGACTCCAATCGATCGGGAACAATCCCGTAATCTGTCCCAATGCATCCCATGCTCCGAATGAGACCCAATAAGGTATCCCGGTTCGAGTTATAAATACCGCCAGGCTTTAAAGGTTCTCCGGGCAAGGACAGTTCGTCGCCCGTAAAAAAGGCTGCCACCTTCACCTTACGCTTGACAGGTAGCTGTGCATAACCAGCAGAGGCAGCAACGCCCAGGTGCTGAGGTCTCAAAACGGTGCCGGCCGATAAAGCGACTTTTCCGATACTCAAATCCTCGCCGCGTCGACGAATCCACTGCCCTGCATTAGGGATGGTGTTAATTTGCACCAAATCCGATTGAGCCTGGGGTACACAATCTTCTTGCATCACAACCGCATCTGCCCCTGGAGGTATCGGCGCACCAGTGAAGATCCGAGCAATCGTCTTGGGCTTGAGTGGCTCACCGACCGATCCTGCCGGAATACGTTGATCCACTTTTAAGATTACGCCTAGCTCCGAAATATCCTGAGTAGCTAGCGCGTAACCATCCATCGATGTGTTGTCGAGCGGCGGCACATCAACCGTACTAACAATGTCTTCAGCAAGTACCCGCCCTAGGGCTTCTTGGGTTGGCACTAACTCTTGAGCCTCAACGGGCACAGGGTTTTTTAGTAAATGCGATAAGGCGTCGGCTGCACTTAGCAGTGGTGGTTTATTACTAGAGACTGGGGATGAGCTGATAGCCATGATCAATGAACGTGATCTTGGATAAAAGTTTTCACCGTCGAAGTACTGGCCGGTACATTCGTCACACGCTGTGGCTTATTTTTAATGTCCCGAAATGCGGCTGGGCAATCTGCAGGACGACCCAATGCTTCTTGAATCGTTTCTTCAAACTTAATTGGTAAGGCGGTCTCAAGCACTAACATCGGAACCCCTTCTTGCAAATGCTCGCGCGCCACTTTAATTCCATCGGCAGTATGGGTATCAATCATGACTCCGTAGCGCTGATCAATATCGCAAATCGTCTCTAAACGATTTTGATGGGTACTTCGGCCAGAGACAAATCCAAATGTAGAGATGGTTTTAAATGCCGGATCATTCGATAAATCAAATCCGCCATCCGTTTCTACTTGTTTAAATAATTGAGCGGTGCGCTTACCATCTCGACCAAGTAGATCAAAAATAAAACGCTCAAAATTGCTTGCCTTAGAAATATCCATCGATGGGCTTGAGGTATGCAAAGTCTCCGCTGATTTTCGTGCCCGGTAAACGCCAGTTTTAAAGAACTCGTCCAACACGTCGTTTTCATTGGTTGCAACCACTAATTGGGCTATGGGTAAACCCATCATCCGGGCAATATGTCCTGCGCAAACATTTCCGAAGTTACCAGATGGAACCGCATAGGAGATTTTTTCCTCACTCGACGCAGTTGCTAACAAGTAGCCCTGAAAGTAATACACCACCTGCGCTAGAACACGTCCCCAATTAATTGAGTTCACGGTCCCAATCCGATACTTGGCTTTGAACTCCAAATCATTACTAACCGCTTTGACAATATCCTGACAATCATCAAATACCCCGTCGACAGCCAGATTAAAAATATTGGGATCTTGCAGGGAGTACATTTGTGCTGACTGGAACGGACTCATCTTGCCACGCGGCGACAGCATAAATACTTTAATGCCCTCTTTGCCTCGCATGGCGTACTCAGCAGCACTTCCAGTATCGCCAGAAGTGGCGCCCAAGATATTGAGATCCTGCTTGGCACGCTTTAATGCGTACTCAAAGAGATTGCCCAATAACTGCATCGCCATGTCTTTAAAGGCAAGGGTTGGCCCATTCGATAAACTCAAGAGCCCTAACTGCGCACCACGCTCCGCACCCAACCAATGCACTGGGGTAATGTCACTTGCTACGTCACTGGAACGGCCATTGCAATAGACCTGGGGTGTATAGGTCTTGTGAAGCAAGGCTTTTAAATCATCAGCGGGAATATCGTCGCAATACAAACGAATAATTTCAAATGCCAGATCGGGATACGATAGGCCTCTCCAAGAATCTAACTGCGCTTTGGCTACTTGGGGATAGTGAGTTGGTAAATATAAACCCCCATCAGGTGCCAAGCCCCCTAATAGGATTCCCTGAAAAGTTTGTTCTGGGCTTGCGCCTCGAGTGGATTGGTAACGCATATGTGGAAACTTGGTCTAGGAAAGATTTTCAAGACGAATCTTCACAATTTCACCGATCACTGTTTTTAAATCTTGCATCTCCAGCAAAGCGGCGGTCATATTCTTTTCTTTGGTCTCATGGGTCAAGATCACAAGATCCGTCTGACTTTCCCCTTCAGCAGCTTCTTTTTGTAACAGTGCATCGATGGATACGCCATGCGCAGCCAAGATCCGTGTGATATCAGCTAAAACGCCAGCCTGATCAGCAACTGCTAAGCGCAAGTAATAGCTAGTCGTTACTTCTGCAATCGGCAGGATCGGGGTATTTTGCAGAGCATCAGGCTGAAACGCCAAATGGGGCACCCGATTTTCAGGATCCGCGGTTTGTAAACGCGTGACATCGACTAAATCGGCAATAACGGCTGAAGCTGTTGGCTCCGAACCAGCACCTTTACCGTAATAAAGGGTGGTGCCTACCGCATCACCAAATACCTGTACCGCATTCATCGCGCCTTCAACGTTAGCCAACAAACGCTTCGCAGGAACTAGGGTTGGGTGGACGCGCAACTCGATACCACTCGGGGTTTTCTTGGTAATCCCTAAAAGCTTGATGCGATACCCCAATTGCTCAGCATAGCGAATGTCGGTAGCAGATAGCTTGGTAATTCCTTCAACATGTGCTTGCGCAAATTGCATCGGTACCCCAAAGGCGATTGCGCTCATGATGGTTGCTTTATGGGCTGCATCAATTCCCTCAATATCGAAGGTTGGATCCGCTTCAGCGTAGCCCAAGCGTTGCGCCTCTTTCAATACCGTATTAAAGTCCAAACCCTTGTCGCGCATTTCTGACAAGATAAAGTTAGTGGTGCCATTAATAATTCCGGCAATCCATTCGATCCGATTGGCACTCAAGCCCTCACGTAATGCCTTAATGATGGGAATCCCACCTGCGACAGCAGCCTCAAATGCCACCATCACTCCTTTGGCATGCGCCGCTTTAAAGATTTCATTGCCATGCACAGCAATCAATGCCTTGTTGGCAGTAACCACATGTTTTCCGTGCGCAATTGCCTCAAGAACCAAGTCCTTAGCGATGCCATAGCCGCCAATCAGCTCGACCACAATATCAATCTCGGGATTCTGAATCACCTTTTGTGCGTCATTAACCACTTCGGCATGGCCCTGCACAAGCTCTTGAGCGCGCTGGGTATTCAAATCTGCCACCGTATGAATCCGAATGCCGCGACCTGCGCGCCGCTGAATCTCTTCTTGATTGCGAGCGAGAACGGTAAAGACTCCGCTGCCAACGGTACCAATACCAAGAAGTCCAACTTGAATAGGTTTCATCATGCTTTTACTGTAGTTGCGGCGACCGAATTGGTTGCGTGTTTCGTGCGATAACGCTCAAGAAAGTGAGCGATGCGCTTGATGGCCTCACGCAAGGTATCTTCATGGGGCAAGAAGGTAATCCGGAAATGATCCGGTTTGGGCCAATTAAAACCCGTGCCCTGCACCAGAAGAACTTTTTCCTCTTTGAGGAGATCGGCAATAAATTGTTGATCGTCTTTAATCGGATACATCTGCGGATCGAGCTTTGGAAACAGATATAAAGCTGCCTTCGGTTTAGCGACACTAACCCCAGGAATCTCGCTCATGAGCTTATAGGCCAAGTCACGTTGACGGGTTAAGCGTCCATCCTTGGCAACGAGATCATTAATACTTTGGTAGCCGCCTAATGCCGTTTGAATGGCATATTGCCCTGGAACATTGGCGCAAAGCCGCATCGAGGACAGCATATTTAAACCCTCAATATAGTCGGCAACCATCGCCTTATCGCCAGAAACAACCATCCAGCCGGAGCGGTAACCGCAGGAGCGGTAGTTCTTTGACAAACCATTGAAAGTAATGGTGACCACGTCGGTCGATAACGATGCCAGCGAAATGTGCTTCTCGCCATCAAAGAGCATCTTGTCATAGATTTCATCGACGAATAGGATCAAATTATGCTGGCGTGCAACCGCAATGATTTCCAGCAATACCTCTTTGGTATACAAAGCTCCCGTTGGGTTATTGGGGTTAATCACCACAATGGCTTTGGTGCGCGGCGTAATCTTGGAGCGAATATCGTTCAAGTCGGGTTGCCAATCTTTCGACTCATCGCACAAATAATGATGCGGGGTCCCACCTGATAATGAAACAGCCGCAGTCCATAGCGGGTAATCGGGTGCTGGTACCAACACTTCATCACCATTGTTCAAGAGTGCATTCATCGCCAGAACAATCAGTTCAGATGCCCCATTGCCAGTGTAAATATCATCCAAGGTAACACCCTGGATACCCTTTTCTTGGCAATACTGCATGATGGCTTTGCGGGCTGCAAAAATCCCCTTGGAATCCGAATAAGCGGACGCATTTCCCAGATTACGAATCATGTCGAGCTGGATTTCTTCCGGAGGATCAAAGCCGAACACGCCGACATTACCAATATTGAGCTTGATAATCTTGTGCCCCTCCTCTTCCATGCGTTGTGCAAGCTCTAGGACAGGGCCACGAATGTCGTAGCAGACGTTGTTTAGTTTGTCGGACTTTTGTATGGGTTTCACAATCGGATCTTCTACAGGGTTAAGCCATTGAAATTTAGGGATAATTTGCTAGCTATAATCCCTCAATTATGACAGAGCCTCAGCGTGAAGTTACATTCTGACCCACAATCTAGCCAAAATACGATTACTGGCTACGGAATTGGCTTTATTGAGGTCAATAAAACCCCGTATTCGCATGCCCTGATCGTTCAGCCTGATAACGCTGTGATAGCGTGGCCGGTTGAAGAAAGCCCCGAGCTCACAGAAGATCATTTCTCGATGATTGGCGCCCTGCAACCCGAGTTGGTGATTGTGGGCACCGGTAAGAAGCAGGTGTTTCTGAACCCCAAAATTCTGCAACCGCTGATTAAGGCCAAAATTGGTTTTGAAATGATGGATTCCCAAGCAGCATGCCGCACCTACAACATTTTGATGGGCGAGGGACGCAAAGTGCTTGCCGCCATCATCCTGGAGAAAAATTAGTCAGATGCTTGCTGAGCGCCAACTCACACCGCTCAATGCAGTTGCATTGTTGATTGTCTTCGTCCTTGTGAGCATCTTATGGTTTGCCACCCTGGATTATCGGCATCTGATTCCGACGGACGAAGGTCGCTACGCGCAAATGGCCCGCGAGATGATGGTGAGCGGCGATTACATCACGCCCCGTTATAACGACTATAAATATTTTGAGAAGCCGCCATTGCATATTTGGGCCTCGGCAATTACGTTTCAACTTTTTGGACTAGGGGAATGGCAAGCACGCTTTTGGAGCGGACTGACTGGTTATCTCACCATTTTGTTGATTGGATTTACTGCAAGTCAATTGTTTGGGCGGGTCACCGGATATTTAGCAGCACTGATTTTGTTATCGAGTCCTATGTGGGTCGTGGGGGGGCATTTTAATGCGCTCGATATGGGCTTATCGGCTTTTCTAAATTTAGCTCTGTGCTCACTTCTACTGGCTCAGCATGCCTATGAACACCATCGCCCACAATCGGGTCGCTATTGGATGTGGATCTGCTGGCTGGCAATGGGTCTTGCGACTCTATCAAAAGGGCTGATCGGCATTGTGATTCCGGGGATGGTGCTATTTGCGTATCTCGTGACGCGCTTTGACTGGAAAATAGTCAGTCGCTTACATATTCTCAGTGGATTGGTGATTTTTTTGATTGTCACTGCGCCCTGGTTTATTGCTGTATCAATCCAGAATCCAGAATTTGCCCATTTCTTTTTTATTCATGAACATTTTGAGCGCTTTACCGCAACAGCGCATCGCCGCACAGCACCGGTTTACTTTTTCTTGCCATTAGTAGCAATTGGCTTTTTGCCATGGATGCCTCAGTTCTTTCAGTCCGCCTGGCAAACTCTCAAGAAGTACCGGATCGGATCATTCTCGGCGCCATGGATGCTTTGGGCATGGTTTGCAGTCATCCTGATTTTCTTTAGCGTCTCCCGCTCAAAATTACCAGGCTACATCATGCCGGTTTTTCCAGCCTTAGCCATTCTGGCGGCTAAGTCAATCGCCGATTACTTAGAGTCGCATGCGCATCTTTCCACTGGGTGGCGACTGCAGACTTTGTTTTTTACCTTACTCGCGATCACCGGTTTTTTCTTTTTGTCCGAAGTCGGGCGCAATGGTCAACCGGATGAAGTCAACGCATATCAGGCTTACACCATCTGGATTGTGATCGCTCTGTCCTGCTTATTGGTATTTAGCCTTGTAGCAAGCCTGTTTGCTAAGCGTAATGCGCTCTTCAGTATTGCCCTATTTGCCTTTGGCTTTTTCTTAACCGCCACCATTGCTGGAACGGGACATGAAACTTTAGGTCGCGCAGTGTCTGGGTATGACCTAGCACAAAAGGTTAGATCACAAATCCCAAGCGATGCCAAAATTTATTCAGTTCGTTTGTTGGATCACACTGTTCCGTTTTATCTTGAACGCAATACCATTATGGTCGAGTTTACCGATGAACTGACCTTTGGTGCCAAGCAAGAGCCTCAAAAATGGATACCGACGCTCAATGAGTTTGTTGTTGTCTGGAGCCGAGATCCAAATGCCATCGCAATCATGAACCCGGCACAGCACCAGGAACTCATATCCCTCGGGCTTCCCATGGAGGAATTAGGTCGCGATAGTCGACGTGTAGTGGTTCGACATCCACAAGATCCTTTGCGACAATAGGCAGATGGAGCAAATGAGTCAGCCTTTCATCCCCTTTACAAAGCCGACGATAGATGAGGCCACCATTGCAGCGGTGGCAGACGTTTTGCGCTCTGGCTGGATTACGTCCGGCCCAAAGGTTTTAGAGTTTGAAGCTGCCTTGAGTGCCTATTTAGGGGGCGCGACTGTTCGCTGCTTTGCGAACGGTACAGCCACCATGAAAATCGCCCTTCAAGTTGCTGGGATTGGTCCAGGCGACGAGGTGATCACGACTCCAATTTCATGGGTAGCAACCTCCAATGTGATCTTGGCTGTGGGCGCAAAGCCTGTTTTTGTTGATATTGATCCAAAGACCCGTAATTTAGATCTTGGTCAAGTCCGCTCAGCCATTAATGCGAAGACCAAAGCCATCATGCCGGTGTATTTGGCTGGCCTGCCCGTCGATATTGATGCTTTGTACGCGCTAGCCGAAAATCATCAATTGCGCGTGATTGAAGATGCTGCTCAAGCCCTCGGATCTTCATGGAATGGTTTGCGTATTGGTGCAAAAGGCCGTCATGATTTAGTGAGTTTTAGTTTCCAGGCAAATAAAAATTTGACGACCATCGAAGGTGGTTGCCTGGTTTTTAATACCGAGCGCTTTGGTGAACATCAAGTAAGTCTCGCTGAAAAACTACGCCTGCAAGGATTGGTGCGTCATGGGGCGGATGGCATGGAGGTCGATGTTTTGGGTGGCAAGGACAACTTAACGGATATCAATGCCGTTATTGGTCTTCATCAATTAAAACAATTGGATCGTTTTCAAGCCCAACGTATCGCTCTCGCACGTCATTATTTTGAACGCTTCGAACACTCGGGTTTGAGCAACATAGGTTTAGGCCTGCCAATCGCCGATTTTGTGAATAGTAATTGGCATATGTTTCAGGTCGTATTGCCCTTAGAGCGCTTAGGTCAATCGCGCAGCCAAATCATGCTTGCCTTAAAAGAACGTGGTATAGGTACTGGGGTGCATTATCCAATCATTACCGGCTTTGCACTATATCGCGAACGCGGATACTCTGCGCAAGCAACTCCGGTTGCCAATGCGATTGGTCAATCCATCTTAACTCTGCCACTTTTCCCTACCATGACCAATGCCGACGTTGATCGTGTAGTCAAGGCACTACAAGAGGTTTTAGCGTAAACACTCCTAGATCAGGCAAAATGGTGTCATGAACAGCTTTGCTCATCCACGCTTAAGTGTCGTGATCCCGGTTTATAACGAGGAAGAAGGGTTACAGGGTCTATTTGATCGCCTATACCCTGCGCTTGACCAGGTTGCGAGTCAGTATTCGCTGAGCTATGAACTCGTGTTTATCAACGATGGCAGTAAAGATCGCTCTGCTGCCATGCTCGCCATGCAGTATGAAAAGCGGCCTGATGTAACGCGCGTGGTTTTATTTGCAAATAACTTTGGCCAACACATGGCAATCATGGCCGGTTTTGAATATGCGCGTGGTGAATACGTCATTACCTTAGATGCGGATCTACAAAATCCTCCGGAAGAGATTGGGAAAATTGTGCGTCAGCTCGAGGAAGGTCATGACTATGTTGGTACGATTCGAGAAAATCGCCAAGACTCCTGGTTTCGAAAGACGGCCTCGCGCGCCATGAATCGATTACGCGATAAACTCACTCGCATCACCATGACCGATCAAGGCTGTATGATGCGTGGCTACCATCGTCGTATCATTGATTTAGTGCGGCAGTGTGAGGAGGCAAATACCTTCATTCCAGCCTTAGCGTACACCTTTGCTAACAATCCGATTGAAATTACTGTCAAACATGAAGAGCGGTTTGCGGGAGAATCGAAATACAGCCTATACCAATTGATTCGTCTTAATTTTGATTTGGTCACCGGCTTCTCAGTAATGCCACTGCAACTCTTTTCGATCCTCGGCATGCTATTAGCCGGCGCGGCTGGCTCACTATTCCTTCTCCTTTTAATTCGTCGCTTTATATTAGGAGCTGAAGTTGAGGGAGTGTTCACACTCTTTGCGCTCACCTTCTTTTTAATTGGCGTCATGCTATTCGGCCTTGGCCTTTTGGGGGAATACATCGGCCGGATTTACCAACAGGTTCGTCAACGGCCCCGCTACATGGTCAGCGCCGTCTTAGAGCAATCTAAATCGTAGATCTTGAATCAAATACCAAAGCATGCAGTTGTTTTTGCCTACCACGACGTCGGCGTTGTTTGTTTACAGGCTTTAATTGATGCAGGTATGCAAATTGATTTAGTGATCACCCATGCCGACGACCCCAATGAGACGATTTGGTTTAGCAGTGTTCAAAAACTGTGTGAACAACGGGGTTTGTCATGCCGAATTGTGCAACAGAGAGAATTATTAACCTTGCTGCCCGAGATGAAGGCGATTGCACCCGACTATCTCTTTTCCTTTTATTACCGCTTCATGTTGCCCACCGAGTTACTTGAGACCGCAAGCATTGCGGCTCTCAATATGCATGGCTCACTCTTACCGAAGTACCGCGGCCGTGCTCCTGTGAACTGGGCTGTGTTACATGGCGAGACTGAAACGGGCGCAACCCTACATGTTATGGAAGTAAAACCCGATGCCGGGGATATTATTGGGCAAGCGACTGTTCCCATTGAAATTCATGAAACAGGCAAAGAAGTATTTGATAAAGTCAGTCAAGCCGCAAAACAGGTGATGGAAAATGTGCTACCCCAGCTTATGCAAGGAAACCTTCCTCGCCAAGCCAATCGATTGGCAGAAGGCTCTTATTTTGGGGGTCGCAAACCCGAAGATGGTCGCATCGATTGGACCAAGTCAGCCATGTCGATTTACAACCTAATTCGGGCGGTGGCACCGCCCTACCCTGGCGCCTTTACCGAATTGAGCGGGAGAAAAGTGATTCTTACCAAAAGCTCGCTTCCACTGGATCCTGGGGCAGACCTACCCCCCTCAATCGCAGCATTCCTCACAAAATCCGGGTTGGGGATGCATCTCGTCGATAATCGTTACTTTGGCCTGTGCGGCGATGGCAAGGTTCTTGAGCTATTTTTAGCATAAGAGTAGTCAGTCGTTGGCTTTTGAAGTTCATCAAAGGAATGGTGTTATGAAAAAGATTTTGATTTTGGGTGTGAATGGTTTTATTGGCCATCATCTCTCAAAGCGCATATTGGAGACCACATCGTGGGAGGTCTACGGCATGGATATGCAAAACGACCGGATTGGTGATCTTCTCAACCACCCTCGCATGCATTTCTTTGAAGGCGACATCACCATTAATCGCGAGTGGGTGGAGTATCACGTTCGCAAATGCGATGTGATCCTACCGCTCGTTGCAATCGCCACACCAGCAACCTATGTACAACAACCACTGCGTGTATTTGAGCTCGACTTTGAGGCCAATCTTCCCATCGTGCGCTCGGCAGTGAAGTATGGCAAGCATCTGGTCTTCCCCTCAACCTCCGAGGTCTACGGCATGTGCACAGATGCTGAATTTGACCCAGCCTCATCCAATTTAGTTTATGGTCCGATCAATAAACCACGTTGGATTTATGCCTGCGCCAAGCAATTGATGGATCGAGTCATCTGGGGTTATGGCATGGATGGCTTGCGCTTTACTTTATTTAGGCCATTTAACTGGATTGGCCCTGGCCTGGATAGTATTTACACCCCTAAAGAGGGTTCTTCACGAGTGGTCACCCAGTTCCTGGGGCATATTGTGCGTGGTGAGCCGATTAATCTGGTCGACGGGGGCTCCCAAAAGCGGGCCTTTACTTATATTGATGATGGCATTGATGCCTTAATGCGCATCATCACCAATGAAGGTGATATTGCCAATGGCAAGATCTATAACGTGGGCAACCCCAAAAATAATTACTCGGTTAAAGAGCTAGCCACCATGATGCTAGCGATTGCCAAACAAATCCCGGAGTATGCGGTCACAGCTGATCGAGTTCAATTGGTGGAAACAACCTCCAAAAGCTACTATGGCGCTGGATATCAGGATGTCCAAAATCGAGTTCCTGCCATTGAAAACACAATGACAGAGCTGGGTTGGAAACCCACGATTGCTATGAACGATGCATTAAGCAAGATATTTGAAGCCTATCGCCATGATGTGGATAAAGCGCGGCATCTGGTTGAATAGCACTGAGTCCTATGGCAAAAATTGCACTGAAAGTTGATGTTGATACCTTGCTTGGAACCCAAGTTGGGACTCCAAATCTGGCCAGGCTTTTTGCAGAGCTCGGCGTTCAAGCCACTTTCTTATTTAGTCTTGGGCCCGATCATACGGGTTGGGCTTTAAAACGAATTTTTCGGCCAGGTTTTCTGAAAAAAGTATCGCGCACCTCGGTGGTAGAGCACTATGGCATCAAAACGCTTTTATACGGGGTTCTTCTTCCAGCACCCGACATTGGTAAAACTGCTGCGCATGAAATGCGTGCGGTTGATGAGGCCGGCCATGAAACCGGGATCCATACCTGGGATCATGTCTATTGGCAAGATCATGTTTATCAACGTGATGCCGCTTGGACTCGACTCCAAATGCAAAAATCCTATGATCGTTTTTGCGAAATATTCAAACACCCTCCGTTAACCCATGGTGCTGCAGGCTGGCAAATGAATGAGGCGGCTCTAAAGCAAATTGACGATTGGGGCATCCAATATGCATCTGATGGGCGCTCTGCCCCAAATCTCGCGCCTTACCGCATTCAATTTAACCATCAGCGAAGTAAGCATGTTCAATACCCCACCACACTTCCAACCTTTGATGAACTCATTGGAGTGGATGGAAGGGATGCCTTTGGGGCGGCCCAGGCAATTCTTGAGCGCACTCAAAGCAATCCCAATGATCAAGTCTTTACCCTGCACGCTGAGCTGGAGGGACAAAAGTTGTTGCCTGCCTTCAAAGCATTGCTCCAGGGGTGGAATGCACAAGGTCACGATCTAGTTACGATGGGCCAATTGCACAAATCTTGGCTGGCGACTGGGCAACTCGATAAAATAGCGACTGAGCCATTTCAGTATGGCAGTATTGCCAACCGCAGCGGTGAACTGATGATCCAAATGCGCCATGCAACTAATGTCACATAACCATTGACGAGGGGAATTACGATGACGATTAAGATTGGGCAGACGATGCCAATGTGTGAGATTCCGGCAACATCTAACCTCACCTTTTCGCCAAAAGCATACCAAGGCAAAAAACTAGTGCTCTATTTTTATCCTAAAGATTCAACACCGGGATGCACAGTGGAAGCAGGAGAGTTTCGGGATCACATTGATGCATTTAATCAAGCCAATGCCTTAGTGGTTGGGGTGTCACGGGATAATTTGCGCTCGCATGAAAACTTTCGCCAAAAATTAGGACTACCTTTTGAATTGGTTGCGGATACCGAAGAAAAACTATGCACGATCTTTAATGTCATCAAAATGAAAAATATGTACGGCAAACAAGTTCGTGGTGTTGACCGTAGCACCTTCCTGTTTGACAGCAAAGGCCTTCTCCAAAAGGAGTGGCGCGGTATTAAGGTTGCAGGCCATGTGGCCGAAGTGCTCGCTGCCGCCAAGGCTATGTCCTAGGGATTTATACGGTACTTGCAAAGACATCAATTTGGGTTACAGTATGGCTATATGCACCGTAAGCGATGGATGCCATTAAACACTTACCGGGGTCTATCTAGACCACGATGGGACACCGGCCCCCTTGTAAATCGTGCATATCACCCCGCCCACTGCGTCACCCCTCAAAACCGCCTTTCGCTCTTAGTAGGCGGTTTTTTCATTTAGGAGAAGTTCTCGCATGCCATTACCTCCACTGCCCACCCAAATTGCCGATCAAGTCAATTTAAGTCGTCAGAAAACGCCGGATCTCAAAAATCCTCCCAAGAAGGTAAAAAAAGCACAGGCGCCAAGCTGGGCCGAAGAGGTAGAACCAAATATTGATATGGACGATGATCTGTCAGCCGCCGAGGCAGCATTGGAACAGATTAAGACCATTGCTCCAGCCCAATACCTTGAAAAGCAATTGGACTCCAAGCCAGAGCGGCCAAAGCGCACGGTGCGCACAGGTCCACCGAGTTTATTTGTCTTAGACACCAATGTATTAATGCACGACCCATCCTCTCTCTTTCGGTTTGAGGAGCACGATTTGTATCTGCCGATGACAACCCTTGAAGAGCTCGACAACCATAAAAAGGGCATGAGTGAGGTTGCTCGTAATGCGCGTATGGTGAGTCGCTCGCTCGATCAACTCATTGCGGGTACTAGTGGTCAGCTTGATGAAGGAATTCCGCTCAACAAATTGGGCAACCAAGATGCAACTGGGCGATTATTTTTCCAGACCCAGTTTTCCACCGCGCCTCTACCCGAAGGGCTGCCCGAGGGTAAAGGCGATAACCTGATTTTAGGGGTGGTTCGTGATCTGCAAAAAGCCAAACCTCAGCAAGAAGTTGTTTTGGTATCCAAAGATATCAATATGCGGATCAAGGCGAGAGCTCTGGGCCTTCCGGCCGAAGATTACTTTAATGACCAGGTCTTAGAAGACCGGGATTTGATGTACTCGGGTGTGATGGCACTACCGAGTGACTTTTGGCCTAAGCATGGCAAAGCCATGGAAAGCTGGGCGGACGGCAAGAGCGGCACTATGTTTTATCGGGTTACTGGACCGCTGGTGCCTAGCATGCTCATCAATCAATTTGTTTATCAAGAAAATCCAGACGGCACGACTCCCTTTTATGCCCTAGTTCGAGAAATCAATGGTAAGACCGCTTTGCTTCAAACTCTGAAGGATTACTCCCATCAGAAAAATAATGTGTGGAGCATTACCGCGCGTAATCGTGAGCAAAACTTTGCCATGAACCTTCTCATGAATCCGGACATTGATTTTGTGACTCTGCTGGGTCAAGCTGGTACCGGCAAAACCTTACTCGCCCTTGCAGCCGGCCTTGAGCAAGTGTTGGATAGCAAACGCTATAACGAGATCATCATTACTCGGGCAACCGTTCCGGTCGGCGAAGATATCGGATTTTTACCCGGAACCGAAGAAGAAAAAATGCAACCTTGGATGGGCGCTTTTGACGATAACTTGGAAGTGTTACATCGCAGTGACGATACCGCAGGAGAATGGGGTCGCGCTGCTACTCAAGAACTTATCCGTTCTCGGATTAAGGTTAAAAGCATGAACTTCATGCGGGGTCGTACGTTTGTGAGTAAATTTCTGATTATTGATGAAGCGCAGAACTTAACACCCAAACAGATGAAAACGCTTGTTACACGAGCCGGCCCAGGAACCAAAATTGTATGCCTTGGGAATATCGCCCAAATCGATACTCCTTATCTGACTGAGGGCTCATCCGGCCTTACCTATGTGGTCGATCGTTTTAAAGGTTGGCGTCACAGCGGTCATATCACTTTGGCTCGTGGCGAACGTTCGCGACTAGCCGATCATGCAGCTGAAGCTCTGTAATACAAATTTACTTCGCACTGTCATAGTCGCACTGAGTGTATTAACACTCAGTGCTTGCTCCACCACACCAACTCGTAAATCTAGCGGGGGCATTAACAGCCCGCGTATTGCTCACTTTAAAAACGATACAAGCGTTGGTAATGAAGGTATTTCGATTGCAGCCATGGGTTTAGTCGGGGTGCCTTATCGCTATGGCGGCAATACCCCGGCCGGTGGCTTTGATTGCAGTGGCCTAATTGTTTATGTGTATCAGAATAGTTCAGGCATCAAGCTACCAAGAACGATTCAGCAAATGAGTAATGTTGGTACCGGTATTGGTCAGCAAGCCCCTGCACCCGGAGATTTAGTGTTCTTTAATACCACTGGTGAACGCTACTCTCATGCTGGAATTTATGTCGGCCAAGGGCGTTTTGTGCACGCTCCCAGTGCAGGAGGGACAGTCCGTCTTGAACGGATTGATTCACCGTACTGGGCAGCGCGCTATACAGAAGCTCGCCGAATTACAACGAACTAAAAGGGACTAAATCCACCGCCATACGAGGCCGTATTAGGGGCTAAGTTATCAAACTTGGTGAACTGTCCTTGCCAACTCAGACGAACAGTTCCAATTGGACCATTACGTTGCTTGCCAATAATCACTTCAGCAACACCTTTATCGGTGGTGGTATCGGGGTGATACACCTCATCACGATAAATAAACAGAATTAAATCAGCGTCTTGCTCAATCGCTCCAGACTCACGCAGATCGGACATCACGGGTCGCTTATTGGGCCGCTGCTCAAGACCGCGATTGAGCTGAGATAAGGCTACCACTGGGCACTGCAACTCTTTCGCTAGCGACTTTAAAGAACGCGAGATCTCGGAGATTTCAGTGGCTCTGTTTTCTCCGCTACCGCCCGAGCTACCACTCATTAATTGCAAGTAATCGACCACAACCATGCCTAGGGTGCCACCATAATTACGTGCGATGCGGCGTGCCCGCGCTCGTAACTCAAGACAGGTTAAGGAACCGGTCTCATCAATGAGGATTTGGGTATTACTCAGACGCGCAATCGAATCGGTGACTCGTGGCCATTCATCATCGTTTAGCTTACCGGTGCGCATCCGACTTTGATCAACTCGGCCGACGGATCCAAGTAAGCGGGTTGCTAGTTGGGCTCCGGACATCTCCATCGAAAACACAACCACTGGAAGACCTTCATGCAAGGCCACGTTCTCAGCAAAGTTTAGGGCTAACGCGGTCTTACCCATCGAGGGCCTGCCAGCCACAATGACCAGATCCCCTTTTTGCAAACCACTGGTTTGTTTATCGAGATCAATAAAACCAGTTGCGATTCCAGTAATGTCGCTGCCACCATCGCGGTTATACAGTTCATCAATGCGCGCAACGACCGCCTTTAAGAGAGGTTCGATTTCGAGATAATCCGCTTTGCGACTTCCCTCTTCACCAATTTGTAAAATACGTGATTCCGCCTCATCCAGTAAGGTGCGAACTGATCGACCCTCAGGCATAAAGGCTGTATTGACAATACTATCTGAGACCTCAATCAAGCGCCGCAAGATACTGCGATCGCGAATGATTTCTGCATAGCCTTTGATATTGGCTGCACTTGGGGTATTTTGCGCTAAAGAATTTAAATAATCGATGCCGATGAGATCCGCTTCGGGCTCATTCTTGATCGCCTCAAACACAGTGATCACGTCAGCCGGTCGGTTATCGCCGATTAAACGCTCGATGACCCGATAAATCAGGGCATGCTCGCTACGATAGAAATCTCGCTCGGAGAGAATGCCGCCTAAACGATCCCATGCGGTGTTATCCAAAAGCAAACCGCCGAGAACCGATTGCTCAGCCTCGACGGAATGGGGTGGGACTTTGAGAGCCTGCACAACCGCATCGCCAGGCCCAGGCATGCCTGGGTTCATTGCTACGGGACGGTTGCGAGGTTCAGCCATGGAACTAGTGTACCGAAGTCAACTAGGCCTGCTCACCGATCACACGAATATTAATATCAACCACAACGTCCGTATGAACAGCAACAGCCACTGGATGGTCACCAACCACTTTCAACGGGCCTGTTGGCATCCGAACTGCCGCTTTTTCGATTTGAAAACTCTTTTTAGCTAAGGCTTCGGCGATATCATGATTGGTGACTGAACCAAACAAACGGCCATCAACACCGGCTTTTTGACTAATCTCCAACACTAGGCCCTTGAGCTTCTCACCAACCGCTTGCGCAGCTGCGAGCTTCTCTGCAGCAATCTTCTCAAGCTCGGCACGACGAGCAGCAAAGTCAGCAATGGCTGCCTCAGTTGCGCGACGCGCTTTACGCTGTGGAATTAAAAAGTTACGAGCAAAACCGTCTTTAACTCGAACGACATCGCCAAGGTTGCCCAAATTGGTTACCTTCTCAAGCAGAATAACTTGCATCGTGGGCTCCTAATTATTTCTTATGTTGATCTGAGAATGGCAGTAATGCCAAAAAGCGGGCGCGTTTAATCGCGGTGTCCAACTGACGCTGATATAGCGCCTTGGTACCTGTTAAACGAGCTGGGGTAATCTTGGCGTTCTCACCAATAAAATCTTTGAGCGTATCGACATCCTTGTAATCAATTTGCTCAACACCACCAACCGTAAAGCGGCAGTAACGCTTCCGTTTAAAAAGTGGGTTTTGTGCAGGCTTCTTTTTGAAGTCTGTCTTTTTGTTCATTTTTCCAAAAGCCATAATGGTTTCCTATTCATTCAATGTGATCTTCGTAATATGAAAAACGAGGCGCTCATTTCGTAAAGTCTTTTGCGTTAAGAACCCTTCAAATACTGCTTCTGCTCCTAAATCCATCGTTAGTAACTCTCGATGAACATCACCAACCGCTACTGCCTCAACACTCATCCGAACTTGCCGAATTTGCTTAGCTTCACTTAACTCACCATCATGATGTAACTGACAATGAATCACTGGCAAACCCGCTGGGGTATATCGAATGGCGTCTTTTGCGATCAGAGAAGCAGTCAGGATGAGAAGGTTTGAACTACGCTTCACAATCAGACCGACTTTTACGAATCAAAGCCTCCTTTTCAACAATAATTAGGCTGCTGCCGGTGCGTCAGCTTGGGCAAGCTTACGAGCTTCCTCGCGCTGCACCTCTTTCATCATGATGGATGGCTCAGTCTCAGCCTTCTTCATCTTAACAATGAGGTGACGCAACACTGCATCATTGAACTTAAATGCATGCTCGAGTTCTTCAAGCGTTTTTTGATCGCATTCAATGTTCATGCAAACGTAGTGGGCTTTAGCAAGCTTGTCGATCATGTAAGCCATCTGACGACGGCCCCAATCTTCGATGCGATGCACTTTGCCACCATGGGTGGTTAGGATCGACTTGTAGCGATCAATCATCGCTGGAACTTGCTCGCTTTGGTCCGGATGGACGATAAAAACGATTTCATAATGACGCATTAATCACTCCTTATGGATAAAACTGCCTAGGCGTCTTGCTTAATTCCGCTGTCAAGAATTAAGCACCAGTGCAGCAAGGGTGGAACAAATTGTTTAAATTGCTTACCGAAATCCCGGTAAGCCCACCATTCTAGCAAAATAATCCTGCCAACTCAATGGATTAGCACCTGATTGGGTGCTAACGAATAAAGCTAGCTGCAAAGCAATACGGGCTTTTGCAGGATTTAAACAACCCGCGCCCAGGGCCTTTGTTAATCGACCATTGGCAAGAGTTCCACCAATATAGCCCCTACCGATTCGAGACGCTCGCACCACGGCGCCTCCAGCCTCCATAAACTGCTCCAGAGCGGGCGCAAGGTTCTCGTGAACGGTACCGGCCCCAGTACCCGCTAAAACAATACCCTGAACCCCCCGATCCCAAATTAGTCGGATGATGTCCGGTTTAGCACCCGAATGGCTGGTAATAATTTCGACCCATGGCCATTGATTATCTGATGGTATGGGTAAGTCATTACTAACTTGAGTCCAATCGTCGGGCAGGGTTTCCTCAAAAAAGGCATTTGTATCGGAGCTATGCCCTTTAACCAAAGCAAGGCCCGGTATGGGTTTAGAGCCCATTACAGCCCAAATTCCACCTCGGCCATCCTCTTTTCCGGCAAACTCAATCGCATCGGATAGATTCTGCGGGCCATCGGCCTCTGGGTGATCTGAAGGCAGCATTGCTCCAGTTAAAACTACTTTTTTGCCCAAATTGTTGGAATATCCCCCGCAGATAAGCTCCAAGAAAGTAGCGGTTTCTTCCATCGTATCGGTGCCATGGGTAATGACGATTCCCATTACCTTGGGATCTGTAAGCCCCGTACGAACCTGGACTCCTAATTTGCTTAAAAGAGACTCGCTCATGTCGCAGCTATCAATATTAGATAACTGTATGTTTTTTATAGGAAATTTAGTATTAATTTGGGTCAAAAGCGTTGAAATCGGCACTTGACCAGCTTGATACCCCCTGCCTGAATCGGTCCTGAGGCCAGCGATCGTACCGCCAGTACCGATCACCAAAATGTATGAAGAATTGGAGGAATTTGACATCTTGGCATTATCCAACCAAGCAAAAGTTCTTGAAATGCCATTTTTTACTGTATACAATCCCAGTATGAACATAAATACAGTGATTGAAAGCTTATCTCTGCCAAAACTGACTGCTCGGCAGGAAGAGATTTTGGGGCTCATTACTTTGGCGATTGAGGAAAGCGGTCTTCCCCCGACCCGCGCTGAAATTGCTAATCGCCTCGGTTTTGCATCCGCCAATGCTGCAGAAGAACATTTGCGAGCATTAGCCAAAAAAGGCTATATCGAATTAAGTCCTGGAACCTCACGTGGTATTCGAGTTACAAACATGCAACCGGTTTCGCAAGGTAAAAATTTTCGTCAATTGAATTTGCCATCGGGCAGTTTGCAACAACTCACCCTTCCCTTGATTGGTCGAGTTGCTGCAGGCTCACCCATTACCGCAATAGAGCACATTGAGAAACACATTCCAGTTGACCCTAGCTTGTTTAGTAAGGGAGCGGATTACCTACTGCGCGTCAAAGGGATGAGCATGCGTGATGCAGGGATTCTCGATGGTGATTATTTAGCCGTTAAAAAGACAGTCGACGCGCGCAATGGCGACATCGTGGTTGCTCGCATCGATGATGAGGTCACAGTGAAGCGCTTCCTGCAAAAGAAAGGAGCTAATGGCTCCTACCTTGAGCTTCAAGCTGAAAATCCTGATTTTGAGAACATCATCGTTCGCGCAGATTCCAATTTTGCCCTCGAAGGACAAGCGGTTGGGCTAATCCGAGCAAACGGTCTTTAAGGTTTACGGGTTGGCGCAATCACATTCGCATTTTTAGGCGAAGAAGTAATTGTGATAATCGATTTAGGACCAGTCAGTGATCCCTCATTGATTTCAACCGCACAGGTACGTTCGCCCTTTGTAAACACCAAGAAACTGGTTTTTGATTTCGTGGCAGTAACTGTGGTCCACCCCGCTTTGGGGTACTCGGACTGAAAGAATGCATACACATCTGTTGCACCTTGTAAGGCACTGATATTGACACGGCCCACCCAGCCATCACCACGACCAATAATGAGTGAATCAGACCCGATAATTTTGGCTCCAGTTGGCAAAGGCATATCGCCAAGCAACTGCGACTGAATTTGATTGATTTCTTCCTGAGTTCCAGTGGGGCTATCGCCAGTAGCACAAGCGCCCAGCATCGCAGCAGCGGCAAGAGCGACAAAATATGTTTTAGTCATCAATCGATTCATGATTTGTTCCAAGGCTAATGGGTAAAAGTACCAGTTTTCCTATTTTAGGGCAGCGGGTTGATTCGTCAACAATAATGGTTGGAGGCGCGTGAGGGAATCGAACCCCCGTACGAAGCTTTGCAGGCTCCTGCCTAACCACTCGGCCAACGCGCCCTTGTTAGTTTGGAATGCACCAAACTTCAACTCAAACAAAATGGGAAGCTTTTGGGGCTTCCCATCAATGAATGGAGCGGGAAACGAGGCTCGAACTCGCGACCTCAACCTTGGCAAGGTTGCGCTCTACCAACTGAGCTATTCCCGCATTACAGG
>JBBAQJ010000008.1:0-33742 GCA_040400365.1 Polynucleobacter sp.
ATCTCGATACACTTTTTACCTATAACCAAGCAACATTTGAGCGCACCGCTGATCTATTGGGGCGACCTTTAAGAAATGAACAGCTGTACTTCATTACGCTATCGATTTTTCATCAGGATATGCATAACGAAGCCTTTGCCTATATGTGGCAAACACTTGGCTATCCCCAGCCCTTCATACCAAACCATCAAAGCACGAACCCCCAAATTCCAATCCGTGATCTTGCGTTTTCTGGTCAAACTCGACAATTTGGATCCCAATTAGATGAGGGCTTTATCTTTGATAACGAAAAGTGGGTCCATCCAATTCAACTTGAGCCTTTTTCAATCGCATCCCATCCGGTGACAAATGGTGAGTATTTTGAGTTTTTACAATCCCAGGCTAATCAGTTAGAGGCTTGGACCCCTCTCTATTGGAAGCAGGATGGTAGGCAATGGTATGAGCGCCATTTTGATCAATGGCAAATTTTGCAAGAAAACAATCCTGTGCGACATATTCGGCATGATCAGGCTCAAAGGTATTGTGAGTGGCGTCGTCGACGACTACCTACGGAGCACGAACTAACGATTTTGTATTCTAGTGAGGCGAATATTTATCAATCGACAGGCCTATGGGAGTGGAGTAGCAGTGCTTTTCAGCCCTTTCCAGGCTTTACTGAAGACCCATACCGAGATTATTCGAGGCCATGGTTTGATGGTCGCCATCAAGTCTTAAAGGGTTGGAGTGCTTATACGCCAGAGCGTCTACGCCGTACGGCGTTTCGTAATTTTTACGAGATCCAGCGCGCAGACATATTTTGTGGATTTCGAACCTGTTCAATCGAGTGATATGACATTAGTGATGAAGAGTAAAATTTTCCAAGAGATTATTGACGGCTTACAAGCGAATCCGGCTTCAATTTCCCCAAAGTATTTTTATGACGAACTGGGATCCAGCCTTTTTCAGGCGATTACTCATCTTGAGGAGTATTACCCAACCCGTGTAGAGCGGGGGATTATGCAATCCAAGCTTTCCCAGATTACACAAGCCATAGCCTCGGTTGATGTTATTGTGGAGCTCGGGGCTGGTAATTGCGAAAAGGTCAGACCCTTATTGGAAACTATTGCGCCTAAGCAATATCGAGCTTTAGATATTTCAGCAGATTTTCTAGAGACTGCCTTAGCTAATTTACATCACGATTATCCAGCGATCGATATGCGGGCGATCGCCGCGGACATTACCCAAGAACTTTCATTTCCAGATTTACAAGATCAGCGAATATTATTCTTTTATCCCGGTTCATCGATTGGGAACTTTACCCCCCCAGAGGCCTCCCGTCTGTTCTCAAATTTAGCCAGGGAGTGTCATGGAAGCGGCGGCTTACTCATTGGGGTTGATTTAGTCAAAGACACTCACGTATTAGAGCGAGCTTACAACGATATTCTGGGCGTGACTGCAGCGTTTAATTTGAACGCGTTGCGACATCTTAATCACCTGATTGGAAGTAATTTTGCTATTTCAGATTGGGAGCATTACGCGTTCTTTAATCAAACCCTTAATCGTATTGAGATGCATCTTCGAGCTAAATCGGATCAGTTGGTAAGTTGGCCTGGTGGTCACTGTCAGTTTCGTACGGGCGAAATGATTCATACCGAAAATAGCTATAAATATCCCAAAGCCACATTTCTAAAAATGCTCCAGGAGGCTGGTTTTACTCAGGTGACTGCTTGGACTGATCCAGAGTCTAATTTCTTAGTGTGTTTTGCTGAATTTAAGTAAGCGGGTCACGAGTTTTTCTAGAGAAGACCGCTCATGGCTGGGTTGGACAAGCTTTTGTAACTTCTTCACTTGTTCTTGAAGTTTCTTATAGAACAATTGATCGGTTTCTGCACGGAGCAGAAGTCTAGTTAGGGCTTTTTCATTACCAACCGGAAAATATCCCAAATAATCTTTTCCCAGCAGCCCACAATTGCCCGCTATCTTTGAGGCAAGTACTGGAACACCTGCAGCAATTGCCTCAGAAACTACATGAGCACCACCTTCCATGCGACTAGAGATAACCATCATATGACTGCGCGCCAGGATCTTTAGTGTTGTCTGATGACTCACCATGCCATGCCAGATATAGCGACCATATTGTTTAGTGGCTTGTAATGCGGTTTTCTCCATTTCCAAATTCATAGCCATTCCCAAGTGTTGAATGCGAATTTGGCTATTGCTAGGTATGTGCGGTAAAGCACGAACGATACAAAAAGGATCTTTCTCAGGACGAAGATGCCCAATTACACTCACGCTGAATTGACCCTTGAGCTTCTGCAGCTTAGGTATCTGAGATACCGACTGATGAATGACTGTTGCCTTATGACGCCATCTTGCAGGGATGATTCGCAATGCCTCTGTTTGTAAAACTACCAACGCATCTGCTAATGCCATCGATTTATGAACCTCTGGGTGGTTTGCCATATCCCGATATAGGTCGGTACCTGTGAGAATCAGAATTAAAGGACGATGAGGGTATGCGAGCTTGAACGCATGAATTGACGCATGACTTCGATAGGCATGCAAGGTAATCAGGAGGTCGGCATCTTTTCTGGACCAGGATTCGGTGATGGGGACTCGGTAACCAAGCCGTCTTAAAAAACCTTGCCATCGTTTGGCGGTCACACGATTACCATGGAGGCTTCCAGGAGGAGCTGGGGTGACGATTTCGATGCGGCGCATATTCAAGGCCTATTCTTTGAAATGCGATTCAGAAAAATGAGCCCTAATACAGGGCCGGGGAGTAATAACCAGGTAATGTAGTGATCTAAGAGCGATAAGACCACGGTACTCATTTGAATCGACATCATCGTAATCGTAAAGCCAATGGCATTTTGAATCGTCAGTGCAGTACCGACAATTTCGGGTGGGCAGGCTTGGGCTGATAGGGCCGAGAACTGTGGCGAGTCAGCGACGACACTCATTCCCCAAATAAGCCAAAACAAAATTTGTGCCCACAGCGGTAATCCAGCAATCCATGGATAGAGTAGGCAGCAGATACCCGATAGCGCTAAAGCCGTTGAGGCAACCTTGACCCCGCCGATTGATTTGCTAAGTTGCCCTCCAAGAAAGCAGCCAAGTGCACCGACCCCGATGACTAAAAATGCCAGCCCAGATAAATCCAAGGGATTTTGAATGGGATACGTACTAGCAATCAGAAATGGCACCAGCGCCCAGAACGCATAGAGTTCCCACATATGGCCAAAATAACCCAATGCAGATCGACGATATTCGGGGATTGCAAAGAGCTGACGAAAGCCACTTAATTTGACCCGTGACACGGTGCCTAATTTGAGGTGGGGGCCATCGCCAAGCCAAAAAATAATTACCATCGCAGTGACGGCCAGAAAGGAGGAGAACAGAATCACTTCTTGCCAAGGCCAATCTACGCCAAAGTAGCGTGTAGCATGCGGGATGGCTGTTCCCAGCGTTAGCATGCCAACCAGTTGGGCAATGCGTGATGACGCTTTATGGGGATCCCAGGTCATGATGAGTTTCATACCGATGGGGTAAATGCCTGCTAAACAAATTCCAACCAAAAAACGCAGTACAGAGCCCATCCAAATGCTATCGGCCCATACTGCAAATGCAGTATTAAACAGTGCCCCAAGTAGGGCGCAAGCGGCAAATAGATGACTGGGTCTAAACCGATCCGCAATACCGCTTAAGGCAAATACCAGGGTACCCGCTACAAAACCCAATTGCACGGCATTGGTCAAGATACCAATGCCTGCTAGATTGATATTCCAGGAATCAATCAAATTATCAGCTACCCCATTAATGGAGAACCACAAGGAGGTTCCCATCAGCTCCGCAACCACAATGAATAACGAAGCTAAATTTGGACTAATGGTTCGAGAGGGTGCCGAAGTAATCAATGGAATCAATAATAAGGCTAACTTTAGTTACCCCATTATGGTACTTCTTAATTGCTATGCAATTCTCGCAAAAAAAGTTGCTTTAATGAAGTATCACCTCTCTGGTAATTCCAAAGCCAAATGACTGTAAGTTGTGTTTAATGGCTCACAGTTATTGATAATCATTCTCATTTATAGTAACATACACTTATGTTCATAACAAATAAAGACAATGAATAAAACAAATTGCATTCGGATATACCGAAGTGAGGAGTTATTTGCTTTGGAAAGCGCGATTCAGATTAATCATCATGGTGTCATTTACACCTTGCGCATTACCCAATTTGGTAAATTGATCTTAACCAAGTGATATGAACTTAGGGAAGTTACTGCGTTCGTCTTCATTCAAAATTACGCTAGCGGTATGTTTGGGGCATGCCACTCTAATGGTGTGGATGATGAGTACCATGACTAAGCATCGGCCTGAATCCCCCGTCATCCTGTATGGTCAATTGGTTGAGCGCGAGTCGAATACGATTCAAAAAACAATGACTTTGCCTACTAATTCCAAGCAAGGTACAAATAATCAATCGGATGAGCTGATGATTGATAGTAGCCAGGGGTCCACAACTAGTCAACAGCCAGAGAGCAGAGGCTCTAATGTTTTATCTGCACCCATATCCTTGCCATCCGCTGCTGACCTTAGGTTCAATAACCCAAAGCCACCATATCCGATCGCTAGTCGAGAAAATGGGGAGCAAGGCAGGGTATGGCTTTCATTATGCGTATCTGAACATGGTGCTATTAGTCGCTTGCAGTTAGCTCAATCTTCTGGGCATCCGGCGCTTGATCGTTCGGCCTTGAATACGGTGACGCACTGGAAGTTCCATCCAGCGCGCCAAAATGG
This sequence comes from Polynucleobacter sp., assembly GCA_040400365.1. Taxonomy (GTDB): domain Bacteria; phylum Pseudomonadota; class Gammaproteobacteria; order Burkholderiales; family Burkholderiaceae; genus Polynucleobacter. The sequence goes on from JBBAQJ010000008.1 coordinate 4,783, forward strand.
TGCCGCCATCCCGTACTGCTATCGATTACCTATCGTCTTTGTATTGGCTTAATTTCCATACACTGAATATAGGCAACATCACTTGACAATGAGAATCATTCTCATTAAAGTAGAGATTCGTTTAAACCAAAAAACGATTATGTAAACGTCACAGCCCGCCGTCGCTAGCTAGTGTCATCAAATTCTAGCGAGCATGAATCTAAGAAAACACCCATTTGCGGCTATTGCAGCCATCACTATGGCGGGTATTGCCATGAGTGCCCATAGTCAGACAGTGATCAGTGAAGATGGAAGACCTATTGAACAATCCCGTGGTGAGCGGGGCGAGGTGGATGTCATTCTGAGAGAGGTTACCGTGACATCGACTCGGTCGCCTCGTAAGGTTGATAACGTCCCTAATATTGTCAGCGTAACAACGGCCGAAGAAATCCAAGAAAAGGGCGACCGGAATATTAAAGACCTATTTAATAACTCCGTCGATGTTACGGTTCCTCAGCAAACACAACGATTTAGTCTGGCGATCGGAGCCCAGGGCCGGGCAGGAAATGAAAGTATCAATATTCGTGGTTTGCAAGGCAATAATGTTTTACTACTTGTGGATGGTATTCGGGTACCCAATGCGTTCTCGTTTGGGGCTCTATCAGTCGGGCGAGGAAACTTTCTGGATGTTGATGGGTTTCGTCGTGTTGAGGTGGTACGGGGCCCATCGTCAACTCAGTATGGCAGCGACGGCCTTGCGGGGATTGTGAACTTTCAGACCTTTAATCCAAGTGATTTCATCAAAAAGGGTGAGACTCATGGTGGATTTGCTCGCACCGGCTACTCAAGCGTCGATACATCTTCGAATACGACATTTGCCTATGGTGGTATTCAAGACCACTTGCAAGGGATGGTCCTTGGAAACTTTCAAGCCGGCCATCAATATCAAAATCAAGGATCTAATGACTCAACCGGCATCACCAGAACGGCGCCCAATCCAGCGGATTACAGCAATTGGTATGTTCTGACCAAGGGATTTGCCCAAATCGATCGTAACCAAAAACTGGGCATTACCTATGAGTCTCAAAACGTCACGCAAAACGTGAATAACTTATCGGATTTGGGAACAGGTGGTGGCTGGATTTCCTTTGGAGGGCCCGGCGGATTTGCCTATAACAATGTCGTGACATCCACTACGCAAGATAAAACAACTCGTTATCGTGTTTCGGGTGAATACAACTTTAAGGACAGTGGGGCGCCGTATATTCAAAAAGCTAATGTCATGGTGTATTACCAAGATGCAGATGTCACTCAAAATGCCTATCAGCAGCAAGTTGGCAATTCACGTCTCTCATCATGGCGCAGCCGTAATAATACCTATAGCCAAGATACCTATGGCATCAACACCACGCTGGAGAGCAATACCACCAGTATCGTCAATCAGCGACTAACCTATGGATTTGATTGGAGTTCCTCATGTATTTCTAGTCAACTAAATGCGGCGGGTAATGGAAGCTCAATTACACCCGCACCTAAATCAAATTACAACCTAGGTGGCGTATTTTTGCAAAGTGAAATGGAATTCAATCAAGTGAGTGTGATTCCAGCACTTCGCTATGACAGTTATTCGATTACACCGATCACTAGTGCATTGCCATCGAACTCCGGATCAGCGGTATCACCCCGAATTGGAGCGATTTGGAATATTACCCGCGAGTTTCGTCCGTTTGCAAACTGGGGAACTGGATTTACAGCGCCAACACCGGATCAAACACTTTCGTATTTTGCGGGGAGTGGGTATACCAACATTCCAAATCCTAATCTAAAACCGCAAACTGGCAATGGCTTTGAGGTCGGTGCTCGCGGTCAGCTTCGTCAGTTTCGTTATCAAGCATCGGGGTATGCAAACTATTACAAAGACTTTATCTCTCAGGTGAATTACTTTGGATCGTATAACGGTAGTGCACCTCAGACCTTGTATCAATTTCAGAACTTATCCAAGGTCAATATTTGGGGGTGGGATCTTCGAACGGATTGGGCATTTGCGCAGGGATGGCAAGCGAATGCAGCGATGGCCTATAGCTATGGTGAGCAAACCCAACATGGGATTTCAGCACCGCTAAATACGATTCAACCTTTGCGCGCCATTGCAGGATTGCGGTATGACGCCAGTACTTGGGGAGCGTTTGCCAATGTTATTTGGAATCAGGGTAAATCTGCCGATCGTGTGAACTTTAATAACGCTACCGGTGGTGCAGCCAATCAATTCGTGTCACCCGCATCTACCGTTCTTAATCTGACAGGCTACTGGAAGCCCCTTAAAAAACTAACGATCAATGCCAATCTCAATAATGTCTTCAATACCACCTATTGGAACTGGTCGGATGTTCAAGGTTCTGTTTTAATTCAAAACCGAGCAGCGGCTGGCGGATTTTCAGGTTACAACGCCCAAGCTGCTCAACAATCAGCCACGGCAGCGCCGCGGAACTGGCAAATCTCAGCTCGTTATGACTTTTAAGGAGGCATGATGAAACCGACTATTCATCGTATTCGTCAATCGTTTATCACCTTGCGCAAAGAGAGACGCTTACGGCATCGTGAAATCGCTGAGATGCTTACTATTTCTGAGGGAGAGTTGATTGCCGCTCACGTTGGACTTGGTGCTACGGAATCGAAAGGCTTAAGAGCAATTCGTCTGGACGCTAATTGGCCTGCGCTGATAGCCTCGATTGAGTCGATTGGGGAGGTCATGGCTCTCACCCGTAACGAAGCCTGCGTCCATGAAAAAATTGGTCAATACCGTCAGGTAAGTCAAGAGGGGTCGTTAGGTCTCGTCGTGGGCGAGATTGACTTGCGGATCTTTTATCAACATTGGTTTGCTGGATTTGCGGTTACTGAAAGTAGTTCTCAGGGAGAGCAGCGTAGCTTGCAATTCTTTGATGTGCAGGGACAGGCGATTCATAAGGTTCATCTGAAGCCACAGAGTGATGTGTCGGCATTTCACGCAATCGTTTCGTTATTTGCAGTCGCCCAGCAAGAGCCTGGTCTTGAGGTGTTAAAGCTTAAGGCAAAGCCAATCCCAATTCCAGATGCAGAGATTGATCGTGCCGGATTTTGGCATGCATGGAAAGATCTCAAGGATACCCATGATTTTTATCCGCTCTTAAAAAAATACATGCTCACACGTACTCAGGCACTTCGTTTGGCAGAGCCTGAGTTTGTTCGGGAGGTTTCTAAAGACTGCTTGAGATCGATGTTACAGCTTGCAGCAAAGACCAAAACCCCAATCATGGTTTTTGTCGGTAATCCTGGAATGATTCAGATTCATTCAGGATCCATTGACCAGATCATTGAACAAGGGTCTTGGATCAATGTAATGGATCCCCGCTTTAATTTACATGTTCGTCAGGATCTAATTGATCGTACCTGGATTGTTCGCAAGCCAACTGTCGATGGCATTGTTACTTCCCTTGAGTTTTTTGATCAGAGCGGCGAAGCGATTGCAATGTTTTTTGGCGAGCGGAAGCCTGGTAAAGCTGAACTTGCATCCTGGCGAGATCTAGTAACCGAGATTGAGGGTGAACATCGATTGATGGAGGTCTACCAATGAGTGATCTTGGTCATATAGGGCGTCGTCGTGTGCTGTGTGTAATGGCCGCAATCCCCATGGCATGGCTTGAGAAGCCAGCTTGGGCAGGCCGAACTCAAGCTACCCCAAGTCGCCAACGTCTAATTTGCATTGGATCCTCTGTTACAGAAATTGTGTATGCATTAAATGCTAGTCATTTGATTGTTGGGGTTGATACAACCTCGATTTATCCGGATGCCGCACGCACCTTGCCTAGTGTTGGTTACCCAAGAACCTTATCGGCAGAAGGTGTTTTATCGCTATCCCCAAGCCAAATCTTATTGACTGAGAATGCGGGTCCTCCAGTGGTGCTCCGGCAGATTCAAGATGCCGGGATTGAGATGCGACGCTTACCTGCCCATCACACATTTACCGGAATCTGCGATCGGGTGATTACGATTGGTCAAGCGATTCATCAAGAAACACGAGCCGATCAATTGAAGCTTCAGTTGCAGCAGCAGTGGATTCGTATAGAAGATGAGATGAGGGCTAAACCCTTTCCAAGTCCAACCCCTCGTGTGCTCTACATTCATTCAATGAGCCCATCTCAAGTGATGGTCTCTGGCCAAGAAACGAATGCCAATGCCATGATCCGTTACGCTGGTCTACGAAATGCGATGGATGGATTTCGGGGCTATCAACCCCTTACTCCCGAAGCAATGATTGTGGCCAACCCCGATTTGATCCTGGTCACAGATCAAGGGCTGCAAGCAATTGGCGGGCGGAGTCAGCTTGCGCGCCTGCCTGGTATGGAAAGAACGAAAGCGATTCTTAGTCAGAAGATTATTTCAATGGATGCTGTTTATTTATTAGGTTTTGGTCCACGAATGCCTGAGGCAGTCTTGACGCTGTATCGTCAAGCACGCACCTTGTTGGGATGAGACCGGTCATCAGCCCTCTTGACTACTCAGCCTGGGGTGCAAAGCTTGGGTTACTTCTTGTAGGGTTAATTGCACTTCTAATCGCAGTGAGCTTCGGTGCCGTGAATATTCATGCTTCGGACTGGTTGCAATTATTGAATTCGCAGAATACTTATGAGGGCGCTAGTTATGTGCTTTGGAACATTCGGATCCCGCGCGCATTATTAGCCATTACGGTTGGTGCAGCACTGGGCGTTGCAGGCGCTCTTGCACAAAGCTTATTTCGTAACCCCTTAGCTGACCCTGGTTTATTGGGAGTTTCTGCGGGAGCCAGTTGCAGTGTGGCAATTGGTATTGTGATGTTGGACGGCTTTCGTTTTATCCCTGCAGAGGATTTACGGATCTGGGCCATCCCATTTTTTGCATTCTTGGGTGCTATAGCGGTTTGTTTCTGTCTTGATTATGTTGCCCGCGTTATATCTCCGGGATCGATTGCTGGTTTGCTATTAACCGGTATTGCACTCAATGCCTTAGCAGGTGCCGTGATCGGTCTATGTACCTATTTAGCCACCGATGAACAATTGCGCAGCTTTACCTTCTGGACCCTTGGGTCCCTCGCAAGTGCACGCTGGATGATGGTAGGGGTGCTCTTTGGGGCGCTGGCCATCGGATGGGTCTTGATTCGAACACTTTTAGAGGATCTCAATGCTTTGACATTAGGTGAGAGCATTGCCAACCATCTCGGGGTAGACGTTTTACACCTAAGAACGAAGGTCATCGTTTTGGTTGCTACTCTTTCTGGATTAGCTGTTGCATGGTGCGGCATGATTGGCTTTATTGGTTTGATGGCACCCAACCTTGTCCGTGTTTGCTTGGGGTCTGATCAAAAGAGGGTAGTCCCCTATTCCGCAGGAGTGGGGGCTATTTTGCTATTGATTGCCGATACGATTGCCAGAACCATTGCAATACCTGCAGAGGTGCCTGTCGGTATTTTTACTGCCCTGTTAGGTGGCCCATTATTTTTGATCCTATTACGACAATATCGATCAAGGCTTGATTGATATGCAGTTGCAACTCCATCACGCTATTTTGCAGCTTGGAAAAAAACTCTTTGGGCCATTTGATTTCACAATCAAGCCAGGTGAGCGGATTGCGATCTTAGGTAAAAGCGGTGCTGGTAAGTCAACCATTATTCGATTAATTGCGCGAGAGTATCGAATCAAAAGCGGCATGATTTTGATGAATGGGACGTCGATGAATCAGTATTCATCGGTGCAACTAAGTCGGATACGAGGGGTCTTACCCCAGAATACCCAGATTGCCTTTGGCCTGATGACTGATCTTGTGATTGGGCTGGGGCGGGTGAGCGCCACAAATAACATCAACCAAGAAACGATTGTTTTGCAGGCAGCTAAGATGGCGTGCGCAGAGCATCTTTTAGGGCGTGCATTTAATACTCTGTCTGGTGGTGAGCAGGCACGAATTCACTTGGCACGCGTCTTTGCTCAGCTATGGGATGTACGCGATGGTCTAATTTTGGTCGACGAACCAGTTGCTGCGTTAGACCCAGGTCTTCAGTATCAATTACTGGATGCGATTGACCGTTTTGCGAGAGAAAGAAACCAAGCGGTACTGGCGGTTCTGCATGACATTAATCATGCTATGGATTTTGAGCGCTTATTCCTTGTTGAACAAGGTTGCATTATTAAGGACTGTCCAGCTGATCACCATGCTTTAGGAGATCTAGAGCGTTTATATGGAATTCGGCTAGAGCATCTTCTTGATAGTAGGGGGGGTAGTGCGCTGATTCAGGTTCGCCCATCCGGTGTTTACTCGTAACCGAACACTTTTATTTATTTGTTAGATGCCATATGATCCATTCATTAGCAACTATTATGGAGGCGGCATGATTCATCATCTCGACCACTTAGTACTAACTACCGCTCATGAGAAGGAGTGTATTGATTTCTATACCCGCGTACTTGGTATGACACTCGAGTCATTTATTGGTGGCACACCGCCGGTTGAGCGCAAAGCATTCAAGTTCGGTCAGCAAAAGATTAATCTTCACATCAAAGGCAAAGAATTTGAACCCAAGGCGGATCTTCCGACACCCGGTTCGTTGGACTTATGTTTTATTGCAGATCGTCCCTTGAAGGAGGTCATTGAACAATTAAAAAATCTAAATTGGCCAATTATCGAAGGACCCGTTATTCGGACTGGAGCAACGACCAAAATCAATTCAGTCTATGTGCGCGATCCAGATAAAAATCTTATCGAAATTAGTGAACTTTTATAAAGGTCAAATATTATGTACGCAACATACATCTAGGTAGAATGAGTTAACCCATAAATGAATCCACTCTTTAGATCGTCAAACTTATGCCAATTGAACTAGTAATTGCAGCTCTTGGTGGTTTTCTATGCGGTTTTTTGAATACCGTTGCGTCAAGTGGATCGGCGGTTACATTGCCTCTGTTAGTGTTTATGGGACTCAGCCCCATTGTTGCTAATGCGACGAATCGTGTACCGGTAGTTGTAGCCGCATTCATTGCGACAATTACATTTCTTCGCGCCAAAGTAATCGATTGGAAAATCGCCGTCAAAATTCTTATTCCTACTGTATTAGGTAGTGTTGTGGGCGCGGAATTTGTCGACACGTTACCGCAGGAAAATATCAAGTTATTAATTTCAGTTGCAGTCCTTTTTGCTTTTCTACTTTTATTTAGCGGTTTAAAAAAAATCCTGCAAAAAGAATTTGAAGAGGCCGCTCGTTTTCGTTTTATTGAACTCATCATTTTATTCTTAGTTGGGTTTTGGCTCGGATTAATTGTTCTCGACGGCGCTACCTACTTATTATTAGCCCTAATTATTTTTGTTCGATTACCACTTGTAAAAGCAAATGCTTACAAAAACTTAGTGCTTTTTGTAACATCCGCGATTGCATTGAGTGTGTTCGCACGAAATGGCGAGGTCAATTGGGAGATTGGTGGTGTTATGGCCCTAGGAGCAGTATTGGGCGGCCTAATTGGTGCTCGATTTGCCCTCAATCCAATTGCTAAGGTTTGGACCTTTCGACTTCTGGTCACTATCATTTTCCTTGAGCTAGTCCATATTGGCATGCAATACCTTTTTTAAGGGCTGCAATCATCGTGACTGGCGCATATTGATTTGGTTTATTAAAGCACTGGATATCAGAGACTCTTAATACGTTCCCCGATAAAGTAATACCAATTAGCCTGACGCTGCCAATACTCTTTTAATAACGAACGCCAGTTCACTTTGGGTAGGCGCATATGTCCCTCGACATCGCCATAGATATTCCTGGATCGCAAGCCATGCTTGTCGCATAAATGTCGGATCGCCTGATTTTCGATCACGCAATGCATATAGAGAGTGCGGTAACCACGGTTTTGGGCCCAGGTGATTGCTTCACTGAGTAGCTGATCGGCAATTCCTTGGCAACGAAACTCATTTTTCACAATCACTCCAAATTCCACTGCATCATTGAGACAGGCAATATGAATTACGCCTGCCCAATGACCATTATGATGAGCAATCAGAAAATGATGATTCGCTTTGTCCTGTTTAAATTTACGGATGAGGCGATTGATGCCCTCAGCGCTTAAGCTAATTCCAAAGTAACTTCTAAGTGTTTGCGGATCCAAAGTTTTCAGCCACGATCCATACCGACTGATTTGGGTATCCGGCAGAAAGTGAGTAAAGACCGTCATCTTAGGACCCAATTGGGTAACTTTTTTGCTTCCTTGCGATGTACGCTAGGCGAGCCTCAGACCAGGCTTCAACGATGCTTTTAAGGTATTTCATTAGGTTTTTCATATGCCATCCTCTTGTAAAGGGTTGATTTCAATAGGAATTAACTCTTTTTAAGGGTTAACCCTAGTTCTACTATACGCCTCTTTTAAGAATGCTGCATGACAGCATTTATGAGATTAGCTTTATGCCGATTCTTCTCATGCGCTATTTCAGAAGATAGTCCTTAGTAGCCATTGAGAAAAAGCCGGAAATACTGATGGGGCATGGTCTTTTGCTGAGGCGTATAAAAACAAAACTGATACTATCGAATGGTTTGTATCGATAACGAATAACTATCCTGATCTATGCCACATGACGTTACGCTGATTGCGACCCTTGCTGGAGGTTTTGGATTGGCTCTGATCTTTGGTTTGGCTGCCTCTTATTTAAAAATGCCGCCATTGCTCGGCTATTTAATTGCTGGAGTCATGATTGGACCCGCAACTCCTGGATTCGTGGCAGACATTGGGCTATCGCAGCAGTTAGCAGAGATTGGTGTCATGCTATTGATGTTTGGTGTCGGACTGCATTTTTCATTTGATGATCTGATGGCCGTCAAAAAAATTGCCGTACCTGGGGCATTACTACAGATTATTGTGGTTACCGCACTTGGCTTTATGGTTGCTAGCTACTGGGATTTATCAACCATTGGCGCCATTATTTTTGGCCTCAGCTTATCGGTTGCCAGTACCGTTGTTCTCTTACGCGTACTCGAATCAAAGGGTTTATTGGAAACGGCGAATGGCCAGATTGCAGTTGGTTGGCTCGTCGTTGAAGACCTGGTTATGGTCCTGGCCCTAGTTTTATTGCCTGTGTTAGCTGGTATTTATGGAGATAACGCAGCCGCTACTCAGCAGGCGAGTTCTGGCGATTTGCTGTCAATGATTGGTATAACCCTTGCAAAAGTTGCTGCATTTATCGTACTCATGCTAGTCGTTGGGAAGCGTTTATTACCAAAGATGTTGTGGTTGGTGGCAAAGAGTGGTTCGCGGGAGTTATTTACTTTAGCGGTTATTGCAACTGCAATTGGTGTTGCCTTCTTTTCGGCTGAGTTATTTGATGTATCTTTTGCACTCGGCGCCTTCTTTGCGGGCATGATGCTGGGTGAGTCGGAACTTAGTAAACGCGCTGCTGATGAGTCTTTACCGTTACGTGATGCCTTTGCTGTCTTATTTTTTGTATCGGTTGGAATGGTTTTTAATCCGGAGATCATCTGGCAAGAGCCGCTTAAATTATTAATCGTTATTTCAATCATTCTGATTGGAAATATGGCAGTTGGCGTTCTTCTAGTCCTCCTATTTAATTACCCACTTGGGACCGCTTTAACGGTCGGCGTAAGCTTGGCTCAGATTGGGGAGTTCTCATTCATTCTCGCTGGCATGGGCCTTGCCATGAATCTGATTCCAAATGAGGTGTACAGCTTGATTTTGGCGGGAGCGATTTTGTCGATCGCCCTGAACTCCTTCTTGTTTAATGGTATTGAGCCAGCCTTAGTGTGGGCTCGAAAGCGCTCACATCTGGCACGAAAGCTTGATGAGCGGCTGGATCCGCTAGCATTATTACCCACCACCGTTAATCAATCGCTCTTGCATAAGCAGGTGGTGATCGTTGGTTATGGTCGAGTTGGCAAGAAAGTCTTTGAGAACCTTAAAGCGCAAAATATTAATTGTGTGATCGCTGAAAAAGAGCGTGGCATGGTTGAGGAGCTGCGTAAGCAAAATATTCCGGCGGTGACTGGTGATGCAGCCGATCCCTTTGTTTTGATCCAGGCACATATTGCTCGTGCGGCAATCTTGGTCATTGCAACAAAAGATTCGATTGATATTAGCAAGATGGTGGAGACTGCACGAACCCTGAATCCGGAGGTCAAAATCTTTATCCGGGCACGAAGTCCTGAAGAGATCGAGCTCTATGAGAAAGAGGGCTGGGGCAAATCCTTTGCCCCCGAGGATGAGTTAGCAGCACGCTTAGCCAGTGAGGTCATTACGGAGATGGCAAAATGATTGTCCGATTTGTCTAGTGCTGAAAATAATGAATCACCAAACCATGATGGCTAAACCCAGAAAGCCCATTTGCCTTACGGTGAGCGTTGTAGCGACCTTATTACTGGGCGCCTGTGCTGGAGGTCAATCGAATAGCGACTTTGGTAACGCCGCAACTGTGAGCGCGAGCCCCCAAATGCTATCGAATGTACAGTTAGAGTCTTTGGTTTCTCCAATTGCCTTGTATCCTGATTCATTGCTATCGATTATGTTGTTGGCTTCGACCTTTCCGCTTGAAGTCGCTGAAGCCTATAACTGGCGCTCGAGCAATGCGGGTTTGCAGGGTAGTGCGCTTACGAATGCACTCAATACTCAATCGTGGAACGATAGTGTGAAGTCATTAATTACATTTCCTCAAGCGCTAACCATGATGGGGAAGCAATTACAGTGGACACAAAATCTCGGGAATGCTTATAAGTTGCAACCGGCAGATACGATGAAAGCCGTTCAAGCACTTCGTAAGAAAGCGCAAGCTGCCGGTACTTTAAAAACGAATGCTCAAATGACCGTGAGCACCGATGCGAGCGGAAATATCATCGTTGCACCACCCAACACACAAATTGTGTATGTACCAACCTATAACCCAACCCAGGTTTATGGTCCATGGCCCTATCCCGATTACCCGCCATATCCCGCGTACGATCCGGCTTGGGGCGCAATGTCCTTTGGGGTGGGTTTAGCAGTCGGAGGAGCCTTATGGGCAACACCAGCTTGGTCAAGTGGCACGATTAATGTGAATAATAATGAGCAACGTCCGAACCGAGGTTTAATTGGTCCCAGCAGTATCGCCAATCAGCAACGACTTTTAAACGATTGGAAAAATAACGCCACTCCACAAGAGCGACAAGATGCGCGCAATGCTGCGCAGCGAGCTGATAGTGCATTTGAGAAAAATGCTACAGCCCAAGAGAAGGCTCAAGCCAGCCGTCTTGATCAAGAAGGGCGCTCCGTAATTGCAGCGGATCGAGCTGACCCCAATATAACTCGCGAAGCCGCTCAAGAAAATGCGATGCGAGAACAGGCGCGCTTTGATGAGAATCGGGATCGCTTCGGAGGCTTCCGTGGAGGAGGCTTTGGGGGTGGTCGCATGGGTGGATTTAGGCGCTAATCATGCTATCAATCAAAATACGATCAATGAAAATAATGAAGATACTTTTGGGATTGGCATTTGGTTATTTGGCAATCATTCCGGCGATCAGCTATGGGCAAGCAAAACCATATGATGCGTCGACTGCTGCCATGGTGGAACTTTGCAAAGCGCGAGACGATATAGATGCTCAGAACTTTTGCTTTGGGTTTGGTGAGGGGGTTTATCAGGCTTATTTAGCCAGTCGCCCAGCGGGCTCAAAGTCCAGCATCTGCTTTGCACCTAGCAATCACACTCGCGAGCAAGTGCTCGAGGATTTTCTCAAATGGAATCGGCAAAATCCTCAATTTAATCCAGAGCAGGCTGCTAAAACCCTTATCCGCTTTTTCAAACAACGCTACCCCTGCAAATAGTGGCTAATTTAGGCAATCGTTATACAATCGTTTTGAGTCCCGCCGATCCTCTTTGCTGAAAGGAAAAAACATGCTCCACATGCTAATTAATGATTCAATGAGTACCACAGACAAAATCATGAAAATCGCTGGTTTTATTGGTATGGTGGTCAGTATTACGGTTGCGTTTTACTTGATCTTCTCTGCAAGTGCTCCTGAATCCAAAACCGCTGTGTTTATCTTCTCTCTGGGCTCTGGTCTTGCCCTTGGTTATTTGTCATTTGCTATTAAACAAAAATCTCGAAATTAATTCAACAGATTTATACCTTCATGGCTCCATTGCGGAGCCATTTTATTTTTAAGAACGCTCAATGAAAAATGAAACTAAAGGGATGCTGATTGGTTTCATTGGTATTTTTATCTTCAGCCTAACCTTACCGGTTACTAAAATAACCGTTGAGACTCTTAATCCCTATTTCTTATGCTTTGCGCGCGCATTACTCGCTGGAATTTTGGCGGGGGGCTATCTAATCTATACCAAGGCACCTATTCCAGACGCTAAACAAATTCGTCAATTTGCGATTGTGGCGCTTGGGGTGGTCTTTATCTTCCCGTTATTTATCAATATCGCGATGACCACGGGTGAAGCCTCTCATGCTGGCGTTATTTTGGGGATCATGCCATTGGCTACGGTCGTTGCAGGAGTGTTGCTCTTTCAAGAGCGACCCTCTTTGGGCTTTTGGATTAGCGCTTTAACAGGCTGTTTCTTAGTCTGTACCTACGCATATTTAAATAGTGAAGGGGGATTTCGGTACACTGATTTGTTGTTATTAATTGCTTGTGCAGCCAATGGGATTGCCTATGCGATTGGCGGTAACTTATCGCGCACGATGAATGCTAAACAAGTAATCTCATGGACCTTAGTTCTCTCGCTGCCCATCAACTTGATTGGTAGCATCTTCACGTTTCAAGAATCCTATTTAATTGCTAGTGCCAGTATCTGGATTAGCTTTTTATACTTAGGGATCTTTTCAATGTTTATTGGATTCTTCTTTTGGTATGGCGGTATGGCGATTGGCGGAATCTCACGCGTGAGTCAGGTTCAATTATTACAACCCTTTTGTACCTTATTGGCCTCTGCTATTCTGGTCTCTGAACCCATTACCTGGATGAACATTCTTTTTGCTGGTTTTGTGATTACAACGGTCATGATCGGGCGTCAGATGTTGGTGCGTCGAGCCCCAGCTGTCTAATTTGATTGACTGGTAAATGGATTCAGATTATGAAATTAACCGCAGAATCAAGCCAGTAAAGGCTCTGATGGCGGTGAAGATCGTAAAAAATGCGGGATTATCCCTAGAGCAATCCCCTTGTATTCACGTAATCTGTGTTGCAAACTCTAACCGTTATCAGTTGCAAATTACTTGGTAATTGGTAATGCGTATATAGGAGACTTCTATTTTGGGCTGCTGACGCAGTCCATTTTTGTAAAGTTTATTAATTGTTTGTTTAAAGGAAAAATATGAATAAAGCTGAACTCGTAGAAAAAATTGCTGACGATGCTGAACTTTCAAAAGCTAGTGCAGAGCGTGCTCTAAACTCCGCGATTGAAAATATTATCAAAGCAGTAACGAAAGGTGACTCTGTTCAGTTAGTTGGTTTTGGAACCTTCAGCCAAGGTAAGCGCTCAGCACGTACTGGTCGCAATCCAAAGACTGGTGAAGCAATTAAGATTGCTGCATCAAAAACCGCAAAGTTCTCTGCTGGCAAAGCGTTCAAAGACTCTGTCAACAAGCGCAAGTAATCCCTAAACAATGCGTTGAAAGCCGCCCAACCGGGCGGTTTTCTTTTTTTAATTACTGAGAAAGAGTGGTATTGAAGGATATCTTAATCATTGGCGATGGTTTCTCAGCTGCCGTTGCCTTGATTCATCTTCTGCGTCAAGGGGTCGATACGCAATCGATTGCGATTCTTGGTATGCACGCTCCTGGACGGGGTAATGCATATGGTTGCACAAGCCCAGCATTTCGGTTAAACGTTCGTGAAGATCTCCCAATCATCTTCTCCGAAGACCCGCTGCATTTTGCCAAGTGGGCAACAGCGCACATCAAGGATCCCCGAGCTAAAACAAGCGCAGGCTACTTCTATCGCCGGAGTGATTTTGGCGCTTACATGAATCAATTGGTTAAGGACCAACTTGACGGTAGAGATCTCAATCATATTCAAGGCGAGGCACAGCGCATCACTGGGTCTGATGGCCAGTGGAGAGTGGAGCTCAAGACTGGTGAGTATATCGATGCAAAGGCAATGATTTTGGCGACTGGCAATGCCACGCCGACCTGGTCATGCCCAGTTCATATAGAGCAGACCTCAAGTCAGCTTACTCTTACTGAGAACCCATGGCCGGGTGACTACCTTCATCGAATACCCGCAAATGATCATGTCCTTTTACTCGGGGGCGGATTAACGGCATTGGATGCGATTAATGGTTTGGTAGAGCAGGGCCATCAAGGAAAAGTCTCAGTGATTTCTCCCCGGGCACTTTTTCCCCCATCTCAGGCGCCATGGGCTCGAACCAAGCAACCGCAATGGCCTAATCCCATTTCACCTGCACGATTGGTACGCTTCATGCGCCACTATCTTCCCAATACGCCAGCCGATCAATCGGAGTGGCAATGTGCCTGGGAAGAGCTGCGACCCGATCTCAATCATATTTGGCAGCGATTTAATGCCCATCAGCGCAGAATATTGATAAAACGCTTTGGCTGGCTTTGGAACCTCTACCGATTTCGGGCTTCACCACAAACCATTGCAGCGTACCAACAATTGCGCGATCAGCAACAAATTGAGTTTCGATGCGGACGCGCCAAGGAGATTGCTATTCGCGATGGAGCGATTCATGTGACACTCCAACATGGAGAAGTGGTACATGGCCATCATTTAGTTAACTGCACTGGGGTAGCACGCGACCGATTACTTGATCAATTGATACGTGACGCTATTGCAAGTCCTGATGCACTTAAAAGTGCGATTGCAATCGATCCACAGCTTACCGTTCTTGATCCAAAAGGTAAGGCCTATCAAAGCCTTTGGATGATTGGGCCAGCGACCATGGCTAGCTTGGGAGATGTGATTGCTGCAAGCGCGATTGCTAAGCAAGCCGAGCAACTCGCCAAAGCAATCCGATTAAACTGGATACCTAGCTCACCCGTTCAATAACACGATTATGAAACGATTCCCTAAGCACTCCCCGTGCAAACTCATCATTTTGGCCACCTTAATAACCTTACAGGGTTGTGCCGCTGTCTTTACGGATGCATCGGACGCCAATCATGTCACCTTTTTGAATAGCGCAGATGAGTCGCTCCCTCAACTGACAGAGAAAGCGAATGCCTACTGCCAACAGTACGGCAAAAAAGCGGTGTATCGCAAGGGCGATAATTTACTCGTCGCTGTATTTGACTGCCGCTAAGCTTACTTTGTTTTCTTGGGAGTTGGTTTAGCATTTAAAAGCTCGGGCTGCATCGTCGTATCTTCCTCGATTGATTTACGATAGCCTGGTGGATACTTGCTCCAGTCATAGCCTTTGCGCGCTCGCTGGTAACCGTAGTCATACAGCGCTTGCATGTACTTCGTATCAAATTCTTCAAGATGCGGGAATGTAAAGTCTGAGCCAATGTAGGCTAAATTAAATCCCACCCGATCATCCTGGGTGATGTTGTAAATACGATAAAGGTCGCCGAGGCCTTGCGATTGAATCAATTGCGAGATTGCACGACCCGCGATGCTCAGGGTGCGACGCTCAGTTTGCTGCCAATCGACGTCAAGGCGAGCATTGCGAATGATACAGGCCTGGCGGTTAGTATTGCGCTGCACACCAATTTCCTTTGCACGATTTGCTGCCGCCCCAGGATAGAGAAAAACCTGAGTAGTTGCCCCTCCATCAACGTGCATTTCTTGAAACTCTTTACCGTCGATCATGAAATCAAACATCACAGGGGGAAAGGCTGCTGGAATCGAAGCCGAAGCTAGCAAGATCTTACGAAAAAGTTCTAGGGATTCAGGGGTGCCGATGCTTGCGATTTGTCCCATATTCCAAATCACTGGAGAGCCTGCATCAATATTGGTTGTGCCAATCAAAAGCCAGCGACCACGGTTGTTGTACTCCTGCGCCACTTTTTTCAAGAAGTCGGTGGTGACATGCTTGGATATCAACTGAAACAATGGTGAGGTGTCAGCTAGACCATCACCGAAGAACCCAGATAAAAAGCCGCGCGATTTAAAAATATCACTGGGCTTTACTTTGGTATAGACCTCCGTGAGAACGGGATCATAGTCTTTGCCTAAATAGGCAAACGGCGCGATGAGGGCTCCGGTGCTAATTCCAGTCACCAGATTGAACTCAGGACGGGTGCCCTGCTCAGTCCAGCCCACTAAAAGCCCCGCACCAAATGCTCCATTGTCACCACCACCGGATAGGGATAGATAATTGCTCTTGCCATCGAGAACCGTTTTGCCCAAACGTTTATTGAGTTGATTGACATCATCAACAAAGCTGTTAATTCCGGCGGTAGTAGCAATTAAATAGCGCGAACTTTGCATACCCGCAATTTGTGCGCGGGTTAAATCAGAAGCCGGTACAGCGGCTTTGCGCTCTAAGGTGCTGCAAGCACTAAGCGCTAAGGCACTCAGAATGAAAACGGTATAACGGATAAATGACGAGCGCATAGAGAGTTTCAATCAAAAAAATAAAGGGATAAAAAGTTCAAGTGTTTAAGAGTCTAAGGAGTAGGGGAGCCACCTAAGGCAAGGTATAGATTGACTCGTTGGGTTAGGGCATCAACTTGTCCCTGACGAAAATTGATTTCAGTGGTATTCGTTTTGATCTTCTGTTGCTGAATCTGGCGTTGATCAATGCGCCCGATCACAAACTCTTGTTCGGTATTTTGCAGGATTTGCTTTTGCTCCTTTAGTTGGGTCTGAAGTTCAATGGTGCGCTCGCGCCAGGTCATTTCACCATTGAGGGCATTCTCAACATCCCCAAACGCATTTAGAACGACTTTCCCATAGTTGGCTAGCGCTGCTTGTGCCTCTGCATTCTGATAAGCAATTTGTGCCTCAATCGCACCTCCCTGAAAGAGGGGCATCATCACATTTGCCCCAACGCCCAAACTACTACTTGGGCCACTGACCAAACTAAAAACTTGGCTATTGATATAGCCAAAGCCAGCGGTCAAGCTAATCTTGGGAAGGCGCGCCATGCGTTTCTCGGCAGCGGCATAGAAGGCGCTGTTCACACGTGCCTCGGCCGCCACAATATCGGGGCGACGCTCCAAAATATCGGTTGGAATGCCGGGCGCAACTGGGGGTGGTAAGGCAGGAAGCTGGGTGCTCTTGAGTGGCTTAGCATGGGGATAACGCCCCACTAAAATCTCAACGGCGCGCAGTGCCTGATCGCGTGCCTGTTTGGCAACGAGTTCTGCTTCTTTGCTTTGAGCAGCGCTTGCTTTGGCTACCGAGACCTCGGACTTCGATGAGGCACCAATCTCCTCCCGTATGGCAGTGAGCTCGGCATAGCGTGCCGCAGCATTAGCATTCTCTTGCGCGAGGCGTGCTTGATCTTGTAAGCCTCTGGCAAGCCAAACCGTTTTGGTCAAGGTTCCCACAAGCGAGAGTTGGGCTGCCTCTTGTTCCGCATTGAGGGCGCGTGCATTCTCACGCGCTCCAGCGACTTGATTGCGTACTCGACCCCAGAGGTCTAGTTCCCAATTGGCACCAATGTAATAGCCGGTTAAGCCAGTGCCACTCGATCCAACCCGACCACCCGTATTGCCAACCACACCTAAGCTTGGGTATTGAGCGCCACCTGCCGCATCAATTAAAGCCTGGGCCTGCAAGCGCCGTGCAGCCATCACCCGAATGTCGGGATGATTCTGCAGTGCTTCACTAACCAATTCATTGAGTTCTGGATCATTAAATTGTGCAAGCCATGCCTTATCGAGTGCTGGTCCGCTCACGCTTGGGCTGCTAAATTGATTAGGGATTGCGACCTTGGGTAAGGACTGCTCACGTAGCGCTTGACCTGTTAATGGATCTTGAATTGCACATGCACTCAGGACCAGTGCTAGAGCTCCGCTAAAGCTTGTAATGAATCGAGTATGCATCTGCCCAAATATCATTTAGTGCAACTTTGGAATGATGTAATTAAGTTTGGTACCGACTCTCAACATCACCTTACGAATAATATGCAAGAAGGCCAAGTGATTGGTATAGACCGCACCTTCCCCTACCGCACCCGCAGGAAGTAGGGGATAGTTCTTGGTCTCATCCAAGGACAACTTAACGGCAAAGCGATTGGCCGTAATATCCCTCAAACCAATTGTAGGCAGGTTACCGCTGACATTGAGCTGACCTTGACCCTCGGCATAAATGATGGACTCAACTTTGGCCTTAAGAATCTCGCCAGGAAGACTCGGGATAAAGAACTCTGCTTCATTCCCAGGCTCGATCTGATGTAACTCATTTTGTTTAAAGAGGGCATAAATTTGTGGGGTGTCCTCCATAAAGGTCATTACCGAGGAGATCGGAAAGGCTGCCACATAAGCGCCTGGTCGCAACTGCACATTCACAATGATGCCGTCAGATGGAGCGCGCATTACCGTTTGCTCGAGATCATATTGCGCATGCTTAAACTGTTCTTGAAGATCGAGTAAATCCGCTTCTGCCCTCTCGAGGTCAAAACGATTACCGGCGCCCGCACCAACCAAGCGTTTATTTTCTGTGACCCGAAGTTTGGCTAAATCCAGTTTTGCTCTAATTGAGTTCACCTGGGCTTGGTATTGGGTCGCATCAATCTTAAATAGGATATCTCCCTGTTTGACACGCTGATTAATATGTACAGGAACTTCAACGACGCGACCTTTTACCTGACTCACAATCCCTACGCTATTGCGAACAACAATCACATCCCCAGACGATGGGGCAAAGACGTTGAGTAACAGAATCAGCGTAATCATGCCAACCACCGGAATGGTCACCACGATGACCTTGGCCGAGGTAGTCCAAGGTAAGAGTTTGAACTTAAAAAAGATTAGCCAAACAATCGTGGCATAGATGGCAAGGAGTAAGGCTTCCATTATGAGTTGCTCGACTCGGGTTTAGATTTCGGGTCAGTTTCGTTAATCGGCGAGTACCGATCGGTACCGTAAGCGAGTTTGTACATGGTTGGACGCGTATAGGCCCATAAATACGCAAAGGGCCACAGAAGACCTCCAAAGAATAAGGAGAGAACGCACAGCGCGTGAATGGCATCGCGTTGTGGATGTTGACGACGCTTTGCAACCGTATCGGGCCAAATATGGACAAACCAAAAAAGTGCAATGAGAGCAATTGGCAAGACAATAATCACCAACCACGAAACAATATTCGCAAACCCATCAATTAAATGAGCCGGCATGAATGAAGCATGCGCGGGTAGGGGCAGGAACAATGCAACCATCATTACAGACAGGAGGGCACGAGTATTCATTAGCAATTCCTTTGGTCGGCATGAATCGGGCATAGCAAATCATACATTGCCCATCATATTGTTAGCAGTCTAGGGTAAGGCTATTAGCTGTAAAGCCAATATTGATTAGAACGCTTCTTTCTCGGCCTCTAAATAGGCAAGGCTTGTGTATTTACCGATATTTCCATCAAAACCCTGCATGGTTTTTGCACGCTTGCTAACGCGAGGGTCTTTGAGAACCAATGATTTGGCAACGCTTAGATCCTGACCATCTTTGACTGCTTTGACGCAGGTGTCGTAAATGCCTGCTAAGAACTCACCGTATTCATTGAGGAGCTGTTTGCTAGGTTCGCCGTGCCCGGGCACCCACAACTGATCACCTTCGGTCGCTTGTAAATTCTTATAGGTCTTAAAGGTACCGACATAGGAACCATCATCAATATTGGCAATGCGATTACCCATCGCGATATCGCCAACATAGGTCACCCTGTCCTCAATCACCTGCATACAAATATCCCCGGGAGTGTGCGCAGTACCATGGTGATGAACCTTAATGCGCACATCACCAAAATTAAACACATTACCTTGATTGGCATCGTGAGTCGGCGGAATTACTTTAGTACCTGCAGTCGCTTGATTAGTCCAGCGCTCCATTAAATTACGCCAGGTATTGCCTTCAATACCTTTGATCTGTTTGACGGAGTAAGGATGCGCATAAATGGGCATATCTTTACTATAGGTTTCAACAAACGCCTGATTGCCTAAAAAATGATCGCCGTGGTAATGCGAATTAAAAATCGCAATCACCGGTTTATTCGTGACCTGCTTAATCATCCGGATTGCCATCTCTCCAATTTGCAAGGACGCGCCAGTATCTAATATGACCACTCCTTTGCTAGTGACCACGAAGGTGACATTGGCCATCATGCCCCGGTTCTCGGGTGTTGGGAAGCCATCGGGTGAGTAGATTAACCAAACATGCTTACTAATTTGCTTAGCAGGAATATCCTTGACTGGCGGCCCCTTGAAAAATTCCTCAGCCGCACTGGCAAACTGCATGGCTTGCGGGGCAAGCATGATTCCCCCGGCTCCTGCGATCCATTTGAGTGCTCGACGACGTGTATCAGCAACCATTGAATACCCCCATTGATATATTCAGTTTAGCGAATATTTGCCCAGCTTATCAATTTGAGTGATTACTTGAGTAATTTGTTCATCAATGGAAGAGTTAACCCATGACTAGCTTAGCAATCTGGGTATAGAGCGGAATACCGATAATCAAATTGAGGGGGAAGGTAATACCCAAAGACATACCCATATATAAAGCAGGGCTCACCTCGGGTAGGGCATGTCGTAATACCGCCGGTACAGCAATGTACGATGCACTGGCGGCCAACACCATCAACAAAATCGTATTGCCTAATTCCACTTTAAAGATGTAGCAGAGTAAAAGTGCAAAGAGAGAGTGGCAAAGAGGTGCCACAAAGGCATACACAATCAAACGCCTGGGTTTACCCTTAAGATCAACAAAACTCTTGGCACTCATTAAACCCATATCCAATAAGAAGAATGCCAACATCCCCTTAAATAAATCCACGGAGAACGGTGCCATCACCTTTTGCCCATCAGGTCCCGAGATAATGCCAATCAACATCGCGCCAAGTAGTAATAACTGCGCACCATCGGTAAACGATTCATGCAGTAGTTTGCCAACTTTCATGGGTTGCTTGGTTTGCGACATCGAGGATTTCGCACGATTAGCGAGGAAGATCGCCAAAATAATGGCTGGGGATTCCATCAGCGCCATCGCGGCAGCCATATGACCACCATATTCAATCTGAACATGGTTGAGATATTGAGTGGCAGTGATGAAGGTCACCGCACTAACCGACCCATACGTCGCGGCAATCGCTGCCGAATCGAGAGCATTGAGTTTGGTCTTTAAAAAGTAATAACTAACAAGTGGAATAATGCAAGCAAGGGCAATGGCAATCCCCAAACTAGTGGTAATTGCGAAGGTAAGCCCAGATTGGTGCAAAGCGAACCCACCCTTAAGGCCCAAAGCCATTAAAAGATAAAGAGACAGAAATCGGGTGATGGGTTGCGGGATCTCGAGGTTGGAACGAACCAATCCTGCAAACACGCCAAAGATAAAAAACAGGATGGCGGGATCAATAATGGTGCTCATGAGTTGTTATTTTCTCACTTTTGTAACCCATGATTGGAAAAGTGCAACATACCCGTATAGATGGGCCACCGTAGAATAGACCTATATTTATTGGGGAAATCACTAATTTGCGATCTATGGTCAAATTCATCAATCGATTTTGGGGAGTAGCCTGCCTAGCAATGGGTCTTGCGCATCGACATTCCGGAAAGCCGTTAAGAGCTGACCCGGTGCGCGAGGGGAATCAGTCCTTGGCCAGACCAGTTTTTAGTATTGGAAAACTGTGGACCCCTATTTAAGTGTGATTCGACGATTTATTCATATTGCCCTAATTTGGGTATGTGCTGTATCACCCATTTGGGCGCAAGCGCCAGCAACAAAAACGGTTTTCACTCTTGACCAACTGATCCAGCTCGCCCTGGAAAGTAATCCACAGGTGATGGCGGCTCGTGATCAGACCCGAGCGGTTAGCGGTCAATTACGAAGTGCGCGGGCCATTCCAAACCCCGAGTTTGAGGTCAACACGGGTCAGCAACGTGGAACTTCGGGCGGTTTAAGTACTGGCAACCTCTCGCAATGGGTTGTCACCCAGCCACTCGATATGCCGTACACCCGTTTCCCGCGTGTGAATGCGGCCGAGGCGAGCATGCGAGCAGCTGAAGCAAATCGGATTGCGTTTGAAGTTGAAACCATTGCACGTGTGCGCCAAAGTTTCTATGAGCTGGTGCGTCGCCAAGCCGAATCGCGCGCCGCGGATGAAGACCTGGATCTCACGAAACAAATCCGTGATCGCATGCAGCTGCGCTATGACGTAGGTGAGACCGCGCGCTTTGAGTTGATTCGTGCACAGACCGAGTTTCTCAATGCTGAGATTGTGGCCCAAGGAAGCAAACTGCGAATTGAGCAAGCACGCAGTCAATTGCGTAAGGTCGTGGGATTTAATCTACCCACAAACTTTGAGATTGCGGCCAAAGTGGATTCCATCCCCAAATTACCCGATCTCAAACTCTTATTAGATAACTTACGTAATCAGAGTCCTGAGCTAAAGCGTGCCAAGGCTGAGGTTGAAGCCAGTGAGTCACGCTTAAGTTTTGAGCAAAACTCGCGCTTACCGCAATTGGCCATTAAGGCACAGCAATACAACGATCCAAACTTCACCGATCGCCTCTACGGTTTAGTGGTGAGCATCCCAATTTGGGATTTCCGCCAAGGCCAAATTACGGAAGCCGAGGCCAATGCCTCCAGAGCCCGTAATCAATTGAACGCGCAGACGCAAAACCTCGAGACCCAACTGGAGTCAGCCTACAAACTCTATGAGATCACGAGCTTTCAGGTCAAAACGCTGGACGAGCGGGTCGTACTACTTGCGGCTAGCGCCCGCAAGATTGCTGAGACCTCCTATCGCTTTGGTGAACGTGGCATGTTGGAGTTCTTAGATGCACAACGAACCTTTCGGGCCGCTCGTAATGATTTAATCCGAGCTCGCTTTGAGTTGGCATCGATTGTGAATGAGATTGAACGTTTGAGCGCCTCGCCGGAATGGGTGGCCATGATTGAAGGTAAAAAATAATGAGTGCCGATCAAAAACTCAGTAAAAAATTAACTGACCATATTCAAAAAGGGCGCACCCTGATTGAGGAGCAAGTTTCTTCGTCAATTCATGCGGTGCGCGATTGGCAAAAGCAGGGCTATGCCCAGATCCGTGAGTTTGTTCATCAAAAAGCCCCGGCAGTCTTACAAAGATATGATTCGAGCCCGGCTTGGGTCAAAACCGGGTTCTTTATTTTGCCTTGGGTAGTAGTTGTTTTATTAACCCTGTATTACTTCGATGTATTTGACTCCAAGCCAACCCCTCGCTTAGTGCAAGACCCAAGCATTGTGTATGTGAATGATGATCTCGGTAAGTTGATCAAAAATGGCAAAGTTGAGTTAGCCCCCTTTGTGGAGGAGTTGCGCGTCTCTGGCCGAATTGATTTCAATGAGCGCTTCTTAGCACGCATTGGTGCCAATGTAACCGGACGCGTATCTGACATCTTAGGCGTACCCGGTCAAGAAGTTCAGCAGGGTGAGAGCTTGGCGAAGATTACCTCAACCGAGCTCACTCAGTCACAGCTTGCCTACTTAAAAGCACGCACTGCAAGCCAGTTGGCTGAGCAAGCCGCCAATCGTGCACGCATCCTCTACAAAGAGGATGTGATCGCTCTGGCTGAGTTGCAACGCCGTGAAGCTGAGGCTATGAGCGCTAAGGCTGAGTTACGTGCAGCAAACGATCAATTGCGCGTCCAGGGCATGGATCAAAAAAGCATTGATCGACTCGCTAAAACAGGTGTGATTGAGTCCATCAATAATGTCGTGGCAACGATTCCCGGTCAAATTGTGGAGCGCAAGATTAACAAAGGCCAGGTAGTTCAACCCTCCGAGTCGCTCTTTACGATTGCAGACCTCAGTACGCTTTGGGCTGTTGCTGAAGTACCGGAAGGGAACTCATCATTGTTGCAAAAAGGTCAAAAGTCATCAGTGATTATTCCTGCCTTGCGTAATCGGGTGATTGAAGGCGTAATTTCGCACGTGGATGCTATTGTTAACCCGCAAACACGTACAGTCGTGGTGCGCATGGATATTCCAAACTCAACTGGGCAAATTCGTCCAGGGATGTTGGCCACAATGCTAATTGATAGTGAACCCATTGAGCGCTTGGTGGTTCCAAATTCTGCAGTGATTCGGGAAGATAACCAAGATTACGTATTTATTCGAAGCGACGATGATCGCTACCGAATGGTTGCTGTTAAGGCTGGCCCTGAGGGTAAAGGCATGCGCGCGATTCTCTCTGGCCTCAAAGAAGGTGAGGAAATTGCCATTGAAGGCGCATTTCATCTAAACGCAGAGCGTAAGCGTCAGCTTAGTGGTGGCGGCTAAGACTGTTTGACATGATTGAGCGTATTGTCCGTTTTGCTCTTCAGCAACGCCTATTGGTGGTGGTGATTTCCGTATGTTTGTTCTTTGTGGGCCTCTTTGCCACCAAGCGTTTATCAGTCGACGCTTTTCCAGATGTAACGAACATTCAGGTGCAAATCGCGACCGAGGCCCCTGGTAAGTCACCCGAAGAGGTTGAGCGTTTTGTCACCATCCCGATTGAGTTGGGAATGACCGGCTTGCCAGGCCTCGTGGAGATGCGTTCACTCAATCGCAATGGGATTTCCATTGTGACCCTGGTATTCACAGATAAGACCAGCATCTACTTCGCTCGCCAACTGGTTCTGGAACGCTTGATTGAGGTTGCCTCTCGCATGCCCGATGGGGTGACCCCCGTCTTGGCTCCACCGACCACCGGACTAGGTGAGGTGTATCAGTACACCTTAGAGCACCCATCGGATCGCGATCGACCTCTAACTGAGGATGAGTTACAAGAACGTCGCACGATTCAGGATTGGCTAGTACGGCCGATGTTACGCTCAATCCCAGGCGTTGCCGAGATCAATACACAGGGCGGCTTCGCCAAAGAGTATCAGGTATTAGTCAATCCAGAGCGCTTGCGGCATTACGGGATTACCTTGCAGGATGTGTATGCGGCACTTGCTAGGAACAATGCCAATTCAGGAGGTGGGCAATTACCGACCTACGCAGAGCGCTATTTGATTCGTGGCGTAGGTTTGGTGGCAAAGCCAGAGGATATTGGCAAGATCATTCTCAAGGAAGTGAAGGGTACGCCAGTTTATGTGCGCAATGTGGCTGAGGTCATGATTGGTAATGAGATTCGGCAGGGTGCCATCATTAAAAATGGCGTTACAGAGGGTGTAGCCGGTATTATTCAGATGAACCGTGGTGCAAATGCTCGCGAGGTGGTTAATCGTATTAAGAGTAAGGTCGCCGAGATTAACGAGCGCAAGTTATTGCCTGAGGGATTGCAGATTGTTCCGTTCTATGACCGAACCGATCTAGTCAATGCAGCGATGTTCAACGTCGCCAAGGTCTTAGTTGAGGGCATCATCCTGGTGATTGTGTTGCTCTTCTTGTTCTTGGGCGATGTGCGCTCATCGATCATTGTGGTCGCTACCCTGATTTTGACCCCGCTACTCACATTTTTTGTGATGAACCGCTATGGCATCTCAGCAAACTTAATGTCCTTGGGCGGTCTCGCGATTGCAATCGGTATCATGGTTGACGGCTCAGTCGTGGTAGTTGAAAACACCTTTGCAAAATTAGGCGCTCGTTTAAAAATGGGTGAGTCCCGTAACCGGATTATCTTGGAGGCAGCCACCGAGGTTGGCAAGCCCGTACTCTTTGGAGTGGGCATTATTATTTTGGTGTTTATGCCTTTGCTTGCGCTTGAAGGGATGGAAGGCAAGATGTTTGCCCCGATGGCAATCACGATTGCGATTGCGCTCACCATCTCACTGATCCTATCGTTTGTGCTCTCTCCCGTCCTATGTTCATACATTCTCAAGGGTGGCAGTGAAGATGACACCAAGATTGTGGCTAAATTACGTAAGCCCTATAACTTCATGCTCGATTGGAGCTTGAAGAATCCGCGTTTAGTAGTAAAACGCGCTCTGATCGCGCTGGGTGCCAGCATTGTTCTTTTCATCTTCTTGGGTAAATCATTTATCCCAGTCATGCAGGAAGGCTCAATAACCCCGGTCATTGTGCGTGCAGCCAATATTGCACTTGATGAATCGATTAAGTTGGAGTTTGAGGCCCTCAAACGAATCATGACTATCCCTGGAGTAGAAATGGCGGTATCCCGTTTAGGACGTGGTGAGTCCCCAGCCGACCCGGGTCAGCCATTCGAGTCCGATCCGATTGTGACCTTGAAGCCCTTAGGCGATCGCGATTTAAGCCAAGAGGAGATTGCCAATCAAATTCGCGAGAAATTAAAGACCCTGCCCGGTGTGGAGTTAGTCATCTCTCAGCCGATTGCCGCTCGGGTCGATGAAATGGTCTCGGGCGTTCGTTCACAGGTGGCGATCAAGATCTTTGGTGACGATATCGAGACGCTTATTAAACTGGGTACTCAGATTAGTCAAATCTTATCGCGCATGAAGGGCAGTACTGATTTGCGGATCGAGCAAGCCTCAGGCCAGAACTATCTCAATATCAAGATTGATCGCGATGCGATTGCACGTTACGGTATCAATGTGGCCGATGTCAACGATGTAATCGAAACCGCAATCGGTGGTAAACAGGCCTCCACGGTCTACGAGGGTGAGCGCCGCTTCCCGATGGTATTGCGCTACCCAGCCCCTTACCGTGACAAGATTGATGCCATCGAGAACATCATTCTGCTATCACCCAATGGTGCCCAGGTACTGATGAAAGATCTGGCAAAGATCGAGTTACTCGATGGACCACCGCAAATCTCACGTGAGTCGGGTAAGCGTCGCTTAGTCATTGGGGTGAACGTACAAGGTCGAGATTTGGGCGGTTTTGTAGATGAAGCCCAAAAGAAAATTGCCCAGGATGTGAAGTTGCCCGAGGGCTATAGCTTGGTGTGGGGTGGTCAGTTTGAGAACATGGAGCGCGCTATGGCGCGCCTCATGATCATTATTCCGCTTACGATTGCCGCGATTTTCTTCTTACTCTTTATGCTTTTCCAATCGATTCGCTTGGCTGGGCTGATTATTTTGGTTCTGCCGTTTGCGTCGATCGGGGGTATCTTCGGCCTCTTTATTACCGGCGAGTATTTATCGGTACCCGCTGCGGTCGGATTTATTAATCTCTGGGGGATTGCGGTACTAAACGGCGTGGTATTAATCTCATTCATCAAGCAGTTGCGCGACGATGGCATGCCGTTGCATGAGGCTCTCATTGATGGGTGTGCACATCGCTTTAGACCTGTGATGATGACCGCCTCAGTCGCGATGTTGGCCTTGATTCCCATGCTGTTCTCGGGAGGTCCGGGATCTGAGGTTACAAGACCTCTTGCTATTGTGGTTATTTCAGGTTTAATTACCTCAACGGGCTTAACATTATTAGTATTGCCGGTCTTGTATGGTTGGTTTGAAGAGAAAAAGGTTGAAGCGTGATTGAAATAAAAGCAGTCATTCGTCCAAATAAATTACCGATGGTGCGGGCTGCACTGATGGATACCCCCGGTTTCCCTGGGATGACAGTCACGAAGGTTGAGGGTTGTAGTGCCCCCACTCGAGTTGAAAAAACTACTATTAAAGATGAGCTAACCGATTACACAGCAAAAGTTCGGATTGAGATCGTTTGCAATGATGAGGTAGCCGATACGATCATGGATCGCTTAGTTCAGGCTTGCCAGACTGGGCAAGTAGGGGATGGCATTGTGTGGAAGGTCAATGTCGACCGCGCCTTCTTTATTGCAAAGAACTACCCAAACCCAATTAGTTAAGCGCACGACTGCTGATGGCTTTGCCTTGGGCATTCACTTTCACGAGGAGCATTTGACCTACGCCAACCGACATACCAGTATAGGCATAGGTATTGACCTGATGGGTCACCAAAATCAGCGGTAACTTATTTGATTTTGACAGTTGCTGCCGCACAAACACCTCTAACTCCCTGGTCTGTTTACCGCTCTCGCTCATTTCATTAAAGAACGAACCAAGCGAGCGTTCCGAAGTCACCGGCCCTTTATTGAGTAAAACTGCTGTATTGAGGCAGCGGCACCAGGGACTACTGAAGACACGCGCCTCACTAACTCCTTGCTTACTTAACCATGCACCAATCTCTTTGGCTTGCTGACGTCCATGCTCACCCAGATTACGCTGAGTCGAGCAGTCCCCAATGCGATACCCAGATGGATCACCTATTCCAGGGGCATCGGCATGACGCATGATGATGAGACTCGAGCCCGATTGGAGCTCAGAGAGCAGATTGGCATTTGCTAGTGGCATGAACACCAGCCACGCCCAGAGCGCGACAAGAATTCGGATCAAGGTAACACCTTACCCGGATTCATGATGTTCTTAGGGTCTAGCGCAGTTTTAATGGAGCGCATTAGTTGGTGCGCCACCGATCCGCGATGCGCCTCTAGGTCAGGGAGTTTGAGTTGCCCAATGCCATGTTCAGCAGAAATGGAGCCATGGTGTTTCTCGACCTGAGAATAGACCACATCATGAATGGCTGCTTCATGAGTACGATTGAACTCGCCCGCATTTGCCCCAAGCGGTGGCGCAATGTTGTAATGCAAATTGCCGTCACCCAAATGCCCAAAATTGATGATACGCACACCTGCAAACTTCCCCCGAATCAATTGATCAGTCTCAGTGATAAAGGCATCAAGACCTGAGATTGGTAGCGAGATATCGTGTTTGAGATTGGCGCCTTCTTGCGCTTGTGCCATGGTGATGTGCTCACGCATGGTCCAAAACGATTGGGCTTGCGAGAGATTGCTCGCAATCACGGCGTCACTTGCAATACCCGCTTCAAACGCAGACTCAAGTACTTGTTCCATCAAGTTGCGCGCATGTTCCTCGCCCTCATGATCCGATAGCTCGACTAAGACCGTGTAAGGAG
>JBBAQJ010000008.1:33752-45842 GCA_040400365.1 Polynucleobacter sp.
CATTGGCCAAGGGATTTTTCATGTGGGGAAATTGCTTGGCGGTGAGGTCCAAAGAGTCCTTCGACATCATCTCAAAGCCAGTGAGTAGGGCAGCAGTGCGTTTCTGAAAAAGACTCAGTAACTCAATCGTTGCCGGAATGTTCGGGACGGCCACTAAGGCAGTCCACTGGGTCACCGGCAAGGGATACAACTTCATGACCGCTGCAGTAATGATGCCAAGACAGCCCTCGGAACCAATATATAAGTCCCGCAGATCAAATCCAGTGTTGTCTTTCCGTAAGCTCCGCAGGCCATGCAGGATCTCACCTTGCGCAGTGACCACTTCAAGACCTAAGCACAGTTCACGGGCATTGCCGTAGCGCAGAACATTAGTACCGCCGGCATTGGTGGCCAGATTGCCACCAATCTGACAGCTGCCCTGTGCACCAAGACTCAGTGGAAATAAGAACCCCTGTGCTTTGGCAGCCTCTTGCAAGGTTTGCAAAATACAACCGGATTCCACCACCATGGTTTGGTTACTCGGATTAATTTCACGGATCGCATTCATGCGCTTAAGATTGAGAACAATCTGCTGTCCCGAGTCATTGGGGGTTGCTGCCCCGCACATGCTGGTATTGCCGCCTTGTGGAACGATGGAAATCGATGCTTGATCGCACGCTTTGACGATCTTGGCAATCTCTTGGGTTGTTTTGGGAAGTAAAACGGCGAGTGCTTTGCCGTGATAGCGATTGCGCCAATCACTCAGATAGGGCGCTTGATCATTGGGTTCGACTAATACATAAGCATTTCCAACAATCGACTGACAATGCGAGATAAATTCAGAGTGATTCATGAAACCATCCTAGTGCTTCGATTCGTCTTTTGCTTTTGCCTTAGCCGCTTCTTTAATCGGCTTGAGGTACATCAGTAAGGCAACAAAAATAGTGACGGATAGGATTAGTTCGAAAATGGCCATCCACATATTCCAACCCGATTCGGTAATACGCGTCAAGGCTTCGGTGGTGTAAATCAGGATCGCCATGCTGCTCCATTGCATGGTGTAGACATTTGCGCGCCATACTCCTGGTAGCATGATGATTAAAGGCACCGCCTTTAAGACTAACCATGAGCCCCCAGGCCTTAGTGGTGAAATTAACCATTCCCAAGCCACGCACACCACAATTAAATCAACAATTGCGGCACTGGCAATCAGCACATACTTATCTTTTTTCAGCAATCCACTCAGCATGATTTATTTGCCACCGTGAAGACATAAAGCGACTTCAGCCAAACGCTTACCTTGTGCAACGGCTAAGCGAGATTCTTCTGCACTGATCGGGGCGCTGCCATCAGCGTGTGCAAGGTGGGAGACCCCATAGGGTGTTCCACCACTCGCGGTGTTCATGAGTTCAGGATTGCTATAGGGTAGACCAAGCAACACCATGCCATGATGAAAAAGAGGAATCATCATCGAGAGGAGGGTGGTCTCCTGACCGCCATGCAAACTACCGGTGCTGGTAAATACACAGGCGGGCTTACCTTGCAGTGCACCGCTTAACCACTGCGAGGTACTGCCGTCCAAAAAATACTTGAGCGGTGCAGCCATATTGCCAAAGCGGGTCGGTGAACCTAGTGCTAGACCAATACATTCCTCCAAATCAGAGTACTCGACAAAGGGAGGTCCATCCTTTGGTACGGGCGGCTCGCTGGCTTCGCAAACGGTTGACACCGCAGGCACCGTCCGTAGACGCGCGCTAACTCCGGGCACGCTCTCAATTCCTTGACCAATCAGTCGAGCGAGCTGCTCGGTCGCGCCGTAGCGGGAGTAGTACAACACCAGGATCTCGGATGAACGCATACACAGCACTTTCTTTGGAATTTCAGTCAGATCCCCTATGATACGGTCATGCCATTATCTTTTCCGATTGAGCGTTGGTTGCCCCTAGGCAAAGAGCTCTGGGATCGCAATCAACATTTACGTTTGAGCCAGGTATCGGCCAGTTTGGCCTTCACCACCATTTTGTCCTTGGTGCCGATGCTGACCATTGGGTCAATTCTGCTGAGTCAATTCCCGGCGGTGATTAATCTACGTAATGCCTTTCAAACCTGGCTACTAAAGAACTATTTCCCAGGCGGAATTAGTCAACAGGTATTTACTTACCTTAATCAGTTCTCAGCCAAAGCCAAGGGATTAACGATTGTGGGCTCCCTAGGGCTCGTGATTACGACGATTCTGACTATGGTGGTCATTGAGCGCGCCTTCAATGAGATCTGGAAGGTCAAAGAACGTCGACCGTTTCTAAAAAAACTCATCATCTATTTAGTAGCAACCGTGATCGGCCCCATTCTCTTAGGCCTAGGGATTTATCTCAGCAGCATATTGCTGGGTTCGGCTAGCGGCTGGTTCCCCACCTTATCAGCAGGATTTAAATTCATTAGCACCATCATCCCGAGCCTATTGGCATTCATCGTTTTTGCTCTAGCCTACCGAATCCTGCCTTATGCCCAAGTGACCTGGCGAGATGCATTTGTCGGCGCCGCATTTGTGGCCGCAGCCTATGAGATCACCAAGTTTGGATTTGCCTACTTCATGACCCAGGCTGCCTTCTATAAAACCGTCTACGGTACCTTTGCGATCGTGCCCCTCATGTTGATTTGGATCTATATCACCTGGTGGCTTACGCTTGCCGGTGCCGTGATCGTTGCAAACTTGCCAACGATTCGGCAAAACCGCCAGCAGGAACGGGCACCGGCCTAATGCCATAATGATGGTATGTCTGGAAATACTTTAGGCCTTCTATTTACCGTAACCACCTTTGGCGAGTCGCACGGTCCCGCCATTGGTGCGGTGGTGGATGGCTGCCCACCAGGAATGGAGCTCTCGGTCGATGATATTCAGGTGGATCTGGATCGTCGCAAGCCCGGAACCTCTCGCCATGTGACCCAACGTAAAGAAGAAGATAAGGTTGAGATTTTGTCCGGTATCTTCGAGGGCAAAACCACCGGCACCCCCATTTGTTTGTTGATTCGCAATACTGATCAACGCAGCCAAGACTATAGCGAGATTCTGCAAACCTTTCGTCCCGGTCACGCTGATTACACCTATCACTATAAATATGGCTTTCGCGATCCCCGCGGCGGTGGGCGCTCCTCGGCTCGTTTAACCGCTCCCGTGGTTGCTGCCGCAGCAATTGCAAAAAAATGGTTGCGGGAACACTACGGAACCCAAATCGTGGCGCATATGAGCCAACTGGGTGAGATTGCCATTCCATTTGAAGATGCAAAAGAAATCGCTCGTAATCCATTCTTTGCTGCAAATGCCCGCATCATTCCAAAGCTTGAGGAGTACATGGATCAATTACGCAAAGCCGGCGATTCGTGTGGAGCCAAGATTGAGGTTGTAGCTCATCAAGTGCCCATTGGTTTGGGCGAGCCGCTCTTTGATAAGTTAGATGCTGATATTGCTCATGTGATGATGGGTATTAATGCTGTGAAGGGTGTTGAGATTGGCGAAGGATTTGGTGTGGTGGCCCAAAAGGGGAGCGCTCATGGTGATGAGATGCATCCGGATGGCTTTGCAAGTAATAATGCCGGCGGTATTCTGGGTGGTATTAGCACTGGGCAAGATATTCGTGTATCGATTGCGATTAAGCCAACTTCAAGCATCATGAGCCCGAAAGAGACAGTAGACGTACACGGTAAACCGGCCACCATTCAGACCAAAGGGCGTCATGATCCCTGCGTCGGAATTCGTGCTGCACCAATCGCTGAGGCGATGTTGGCCTTGGTGCTAATGGATCATGCCTTGCGTCATCGCGCTCAGTGCGGTGATGTCTCGGTGAGTCCTCCCGCAATTCCGGGCTCCCGTAGCACCTAAGGATTCATGACAGCGTCTTCGCGTTGGGCCTTCGGGGCCTTTTTCTTTTTGTACTTCGCCTACATTGGCCTCATGTCGCCGTATGCAAGTTTGTACTTCTCAGAGCTGGGCTTTGGTGCCCTCGAAATCGCCGCCTTGATGTCGATGTTGCAGGTGACCCGGATCTTGGGGCCATTCTCTTGGGGCTGGCTCTCGGATTATTTATCCAACCGGGTCGGCATCATGCGTTTTTGTGGCGTTCTAGCGGTTCTATGTTTCTTGGTCATTTTCTATTTGGAACAGTACATCCCATTTTTAATCTGGATGTTTATTCTGCACACTATTCTCAGCAGTATGGTCCCACTAGGGGAGGCAGCTACCGTTCACGCCTTATTTAAAGATAACTCGTTTGATCATCGCTATGGACGCTTGCGCCTTTGGGGATCGATTGGCTTTATTGCCATGGTGCTGCTCGCTGGTGAAGTATTTCAATGGTGGGGAATTGAAGTCTTCCCATGGTTGGGTCTAGGCGTATTGATTGCATTGGCCATCGATACCTTTTTACTACGAGAACCAAAAATAGAGCGTCAACCCTTGGTGCGCGGGGAGCTTCGCACGGTATTGCGGCGCGTAGAGGTGCGCTGGTTTTTGGTCTCAGCATTTGCCATGATCTTTGGTCATGCTGCACTCTATGTGTTCTATTCCCTATACCTTGCCGATCTGGGCTACAGCAAATCTGAGATTGGGTTTTTCTGGACATTAGGAGTGACCGCGGAAGTGATCTTCTTTTACTTTCAGAGTAAGGTTATGTCGCGATACTCTCCAACCAAAGTATTGCAGGCAACATTCATGATTGGAGTGATCCGCTTTGTGTTAATTGGCTACTTTGCAAGCACGAGTCTATTGATCCTAGCGCAGCTCATGCATGCTGCCACCTTTGCAGCCCACCATAGTGCGAGTACCAAATTAATTCAGGGTTGGTTCAGTGGCCCATTGCAAGCGCGCGGTCAGGCACTCTTTACGACGGTTGCCTATGGCTTTGGTGGAACCTTGGGTGGCTTATGTGCAGGCTGGATTTGGGATCATTGGGGTCCCAATCAAGTGTTCGGTATGGCAGCGGTGGCGTGCGCCTTAGCTGGCGTTGCAATCGCTCAAGTGAAAACCAATCCGAAAGCCTTACATTCCTGAGTAGTTAGGACCACCGCCCCCTTCAGGGGTGACCCACACAATATTCTGGGTGGGATCTTTGATATCACACGTTTTGCAATGCACGCAATTTTGAGCATTAATTTGTAATTTGGGTTTACCTTCTACCTCGATGTACTCATAAACACCAGCAGGGCAATAGTGTTGCTCTGGACCCGCATAAATATCTAAATTAATGGCCACCGGCACACTTTCATCTTTGAGTGTGAGGTGTGCAGGTTGATTCTCCTCATGATTGGTATTGGAGATAAATACCGAGGAGAGTCGATCAAAGGTAATCCTGCCATCGGGTTTGGGATATTCAATCACCTGATGTAAGCGAGCCGGTTCGAGATATTCGTAATCGGCTTTTTTCTGATGAATGGTCCACGGCACATTGCCACCAAACACTTTCTGTTCAACACCAACCATCAGGGTACCCAGGTATAAACCTTTAGACATCCACGCCTTAAAGTTACGCGCCTGCTTGAGTTCGGTATACAGCCAACTGTTCTTAAAGGCGCTCGGGTAGGCAGAGAGAATATCATTGGCCCGATTTTCAGAGAGTGCGGACATGGCTGCTTGGGCTGCCAACATGCCGGATTTAATGGCTGCATGACTACCCTTAATACGAGATGCGTTGAGATAGCCTGCATCGCAGCCAATTAGGGCGCCGCCGGGAAATACCGTTTGCGGCAAACTATTTAAGCCACCAGCGGTAATGGCGCGCGCACCATAGGCCAAGCGCTTACCGCCCTCAAACGTCGGACGAATTGCAGGATGCAATTTATAGCGCTGGAACTCATCAAAGGGACTGAGATAAGGGTTGCGATAGGAGAGGCCCACCACCATTCCGACTGCCACCTTGTTCTCGCCAAAGTGATATAAAAATGATCCGCCATAAGTTTGGGGATCGAGTGGCCAACCTGCCGTATGAATCACTAAACCTGGGCGATGGTTCTCAGGCGTCACTTCCCAGAGTTCTTTAATACCAATGCCATAACTCTGCGGATCGGACTCACGATCGAGTTGGTATTTAGTGATGAGTTGTTTACCGAGATGGCCGCGTGAGCCCTCGGCAAATAAGGTGTACTTGGCTCGTAATTCCATACCGAGCTGAAACTGTTCAGAGACCTGCCCATCTTTATGGATTCCCAGATTACCGGTAGCGACTCCGCAGACCGCGCCCTGGGTATTGAACAAAACTTCTGCAGCAGCAAACCCTGGAAAAATATCAACACCCAGTTGCTCGGCTTGACCGCCTAACCAGCGCGTGAAGTTACTCAAGCTCAAAATGTAATTACCGCGATTACTAAAACAATTCGGTAGCAGAGGGTGGGGCACCGTGAATGAACTCGATTCGGTCAAAAAGATGAATTCATCTTTGCTAACTGGCGTCTCGAGCGGGGCCCCCATTGATTGCCATTCGGGGAATAATTCAGTGAGGGCACGCGGATCCATAATTGCGCCCGACAAAATATGAGCGCCGACCTCAGAACCCTTTTCTAACACGCAAACCGAGATCTCGCGACCCTCGCGTTGAGCAATTTGTTTGGCATGGATTGCTGCCGATAGCCCAGCTGGACCACCCCCAACGATTACGAGGTCATAGTCCATGGCCTCGCGCGGGCCGTATTGAGCAAGTAATTCCTCGGTATTCATAGCCCTAGTTTAGTGCTTTTGAGCCACGAATCGGTCATGCAGAGCGGTTATCATTTAGGGGATATGAGGTATTGATTGAAGAACGTGAAAGAAAGTTAGGCGAATGAACAAGATATATCCCAATGCCCGCGCTGCTCTTGAGGACATTATGAAAGATGGGCAAACCATCGCGGTTGGTGGTTTTGGTTTGTGTGGCATCCCGGAAGCGCTGATTGCAGCGGTTAAAGACTTGGGTACTAAAAATCTCACAGCAATATCCAATAATGCTGGAGTTGATGATTTTGGATTAGGGATTCTTCTGGCGACTCGACAGGTCAAAAAAATGATTGCCTCCTATGTTGGAGAAAACAAAGAGTTTGAGCGCCAATATTTGGCTGGCGAACTCGATCTGGAATTTACCCCCCAAGGCACGCT
Organism: Polynucleobacter sp.; assembly: GCA_040400365.1. Lineage (GTDB taxonomy): Bacteria > Pseudomonadota > Gammaproteobacteria > Burkholderiales > Burkholderiaceae > Polynucleobacter. Next base: position 40,849 of record JBBAQJ010000008.1, read on the forward strand.
TGCAGAGAAGTTACGTGCCGGTGGCTGCGGTATTCCAGCGTTTTATACCAAAACGGGTGTTGGAACGATTGTGGCCGAGGGTAAAGATGTGCGTGAGTTTGATGGCGAGCAATACATCCTTGAGCGTTCATTGGTTGCCGACGTCTCGCTTGTTAAGGCATGGAAAGCTGATAAAGCAGGTAATTTGTTATATCGCTTAACGGCTCGTAACTTTAATCCAGTGGTGGCAATGGCAGGAAAGATCACTGTGGTGGAAGTTGAAGAGATCGTGGAGAACGGAGAGCTTATTCCAGATCAAATTCATACCCCTGGTATTTATGCCCATCGGATTGTGCTCAACTCTCAGCCTGAAAAACGGATTGAGCAACGCACGCTTACTCAATAACCGTTCACTTGAAAAGATCATACAGAGGAAATTGCAATGCCTTGGAATCGCGATGAAATGGCAGCCCGTGCTGCAAAAGAGTTAAAAGATGGTTACTACGTCAATTTAGGTATTGGTATGCCAACCTTGGTGGCGAACCATGTTCCTGCTGGGATGGAAGTTTGGCTGCAGTCTGAGAATGGCTTGTTAGGGATCGGACCATTTCCCACGGAAGCACAAGTGGATGCGGACATGATTAATGCAGGCAAGCAAACCGTCACGACTTTGCCAGGATCGGCCATTTTTTCATCCGCTGATTCGTTTGGGATGATTCGGGGCGGCAAGATCAATATTGCAATCTTGGGCGCGATGCAGGTCAGTGAGCATGGCGATTTAGCCAACTGGATGATTCCCGGAAAAATGGTGAAGGGCATGGGTGGCGCGATGGACTTGGTTGCCGGTGTGAAACACGTTGTGGTGCTGATGGAGCACGTGGCCAAGAAAAAAGACGGTACGGAAGAAATCAAAATTCTGCCCAAGTGCACCTTGCCATTAACCGGATTGGGTGTGATTGATCGCATCATCACCGATTTGGGTGTGCTTGATATCACGCCCAAAGGATTGAAGTTGGTGGAGCTCGCGCCTGGTGTAACCAAAGAAGAGATTCAGGCGAAGACCGGCGCCCCCATCGATACTAGCGCGGTGCATTGAAGAGCGATCCACTACATGCTCATAAACGCGGGGATGCGCGCCATACCCACGCGGTAGCTGATCGTAAGCAATCCTTTTTGTGGATTGCCATGCTCTTTACACTTGGCTTTGCATGCGTTGAGTTCTTTGCAGGCCTAATTTCAGGTTCCTTAGCGCTAATGTCCGATGCTGGACATATGGTCACCGACTCTGCGGCACTGGGCCTTGCCATTCTGGCGCAGTACATTGCAAGACGCCCACCTTCAGCAAAGCATTCCTTTGGCTTTGGTCGCGCCGAAGCGCTAGCGGCTTTTGTAAATAGCTTGGTGATGGTTGGTCTAGTCATTTGGATTGCGATTGAAGCCGTGAGTCGCATTCAGGATCCGCATCCAGTGGCAGGGATGACCGTGACGATTGTGGCCGCGCTTGGATTAGTGGTGAACCTCATTGTTGCCTGGGTCTTGTCACGCGATCAAAAGAGCGTCAATACCCGAGCTGCACTGGTGCATGTGATGGGCGATCTCTTGGGATCGATTGCTGCCTTGGTATCGGGGGTCGTGATTCAGCTCACAGGATGGATGCCGATTGACCCCATCTTATCGATCTTTGTGGCGCTCTTGATCCTAAAATCGACGGCAGCCATTCTTAAGGAGTCGTATCACTTCTTGATGGAGGGTGTGCCGCTGCATATTGACTATGTGAAAGTGGGCGAAGACTTATCCCGTATTGAGGGAGTGATGGCAATTCATGATTTGCATGTTTGGGAAATGAGCCCTGGCCATCCCGCATTAATCGCCCATGTGGAGATCAAACAATTTAAGCAGTGGCCGCGGATTCTTGCAAACTTGACCGCCATGCTGCGAGAGTCATACGGTATCGACCACATTACGCTGCAACCCGAAGAAGCTGGCAAGCAAGAGCTTGAGCCGTCGCCAGCCAGTGTTGAGCAGGCTCGGCATACTGCCTTACTCAATCGAGATCATCATGGTCATACCGATTATGTGCAATGCACCAGTCCAGCTGGATCGCATCGCATGGCCTTTCACACCTGGGGCGATCCACAGAATCCGAATGTGTTGTATTGCGTGCATGGCCTATCGCGCCGGGGTAGTGATTTTCGGGTAATGGCTGAGGCCTTGTGCGATCGCCATTTTGTGGTTTGCCCAGATATCGTCGGTCGAGGAGATTCTGATTACTTGAGTAATCCCATGTTCTACGCCGTTCCGCAATACGTGAGCGATATGACCGCCCTAAGCGCCAAATTAGGCGTTCACCCGGTCAATTGGTTTGGAACCTCGATGGGTGGCTTAATTGGCATGGTGTATGCAGCAATGCCTGGCAATGGTGTCAAGCGACTATTGCTCAATGATGTCGGACCACGCATTGAGCCAGCGGCATTAATTCGGTTGGCGAGTTATGTCGGTAAACCATTTTCCTATGTCAATCGTGATGTAGCGATGGATAAACTCAAATCGATTTGTGCTCCTTTTGGGAAGCACACAGATGCTGAATGGGAGCTTCTCAATGGACCCATGTTGATCCAAAAAGATCAGCAGTGGATCTTGCACTATGACCCAGCTATCTCAGTACCTTTTGCCTCGGTGACGCCGGCTCTCGCTCAAGCAGGTGAGCTAGCCATGTGGCAAAGTTTTCAGCAAATCGAATGCCCCATTTTGATTGTGCGTGGTGCGGATTCGGATTTGCTGTCAAAGCAAACAGTGGAGGAGATGTGTCAATTAAATCCGCACGCAAAGAGCATTGAGATCCCCAATGCCGGCCATGCCCCAGCCTTTATCAAAAAAGAGCAAATTGACATTGCGCGCCAATTCTTTCTATAGTGGCTTATCCGCCAATCACTATTCATTGCCGTGAGTCCAAACGAGTCAGTATTGCCGTTATCGAGAAATACCATACAAGCGCTTGAGGGCGATGCTTGGTTTGGTGAACCTGAAGAGGCTCATTCCCATGCCGTATCAGAGATTTTGCACGCACTGCGTTTGGATGAGGCAAGTGTATTAGCGGCCCGTCACTTACATCGCACCTTAGGCAAAGAAGCTTTAGTCAAGCAACTCGGGCAAGATGCTGCCACTTTATTGATTGGCTATCGCGGCCTGCGTCAGGCGCAAGCGAAACTTATGAAGCATGACGGACAGTCTCGGGTAGCCGGTCAAGAGGAGATCTTGCGCAAAATGCTGTTGGCATTTGGGAACGATCTTCGGGTGGTACTCATTTATTTAGCCTCGCGCTTACAAACCTTGCGTTGGATTGCTAAACAACGGTTCTCAGTAAAGCCATCCTGGGCTCAGGAGATTTTAGACATTGATGCGAGCCTCGCGAATCGTTTAGGTATTTGGCAAATGAAATGGGAGATGGAGGATCTGGCGTTTCGTGTTCTGGCAGCGGATACTTATAAAGAAATTGCGGGGCTATTAGATTCCAAACGCGTAGAGCGTGAGCAATTCATTGCCGATATCATTGGCCGCCTCAATCACGAGCTATCGATTGCCAATATCACGGCCGATGTTCAAGGAAGACCTAAGCACATCTACAGCATCTGGAAAAAGATGCAGGGCAAATCCTTGGAGTTTGCCAGTCTCTATGATGTCCGAGCGTTTCGGGTTCTGGTCGATGATGTCAAGGCTTGCTATGCCACCTTGGGCCTAGTGCACAACATTTGGCAACCCGTTCCTAAAGAGTTTGATGACTACATTGCCAGGCCCAAACCTAACGGCTATCAATCCCTGCACACGGTTGTGATTAATGAAGAGGGGATTGCGTTTGAGATTCAGATTCGTACCCAAGAGATGCATCGTCAGGCTGAATATGGCCTAGCAGCACACTGGCGCTACAAAGAGGGCGCATATGCAGCGCAAGCAAAAGACCTCGGAACCCATAGTGCTGCGGTAGCCTATGAGCGCCAAATCGCTTGGGCGCGGCAATTGATCTCATGGAAAGAGGATGCCTGGGAACAACTCAAGCATCATGAGATTGATGATCATATTTATGTGCTCACTCCATTAGGAAAAGTAATCGCTTTGGAGAAGGGTTCATCACCAATCGACTTTGCCTATGCAGTGCATACCGATCTTGGTCATCGCTGTCGCGGCGCTCGGATTGATGGGGCTATGGTGCCGCTCGATACCGCTTTACATAATGGCCAGACCGTGGAAATTATTTCTGTGAAGCAAGGTGGGCCTTCCAGAGATTGGCTTAACCCTGAGCGTGGCTATTTACGTTCACAACGGGCGCGGGCGCGGGTGCGTGCCTGGTTTAACGCGCTTGATGATGAAGTGAGTCAAGCACCTACTAAAGCAAGCGATGGCAAGCTCGATAAGAGTATAGAGAAGCCGCTTGATAAAAAGGATGAGATTCAGATTCGCACGCGTGCGACTGCAGCGAATCAGCGCGGTGATGTATTGGTCGTAGGAGTAGATTCCTTACTGACGCAGTTGGCCAAATGCTGTCGCCCCGTTCCTCCCGATCCAATCGCCGGTTTTGTCACGCAAGGTCGTGGCGTTTCGATTCATCGGCGCAGTTGCAAAACCTTTCGAGGACTCTTAGAGCGTGCCCCAGAACGTGTCATCCAAACCGCGTGGAGTGCCAAATTAGATCCAGAGCAGGGCGGTAAGAAAGAACGCGTTTTCCCTGCCGATTTATCAATCATCGCTCTTGATCGACCTGAGCTGATGCGGGAACTCTTTGAGATTACTTCCAAGATTGGCATCCATGTGATTGATCTCAAAAAATCGGTTCGTAAAGGGGTGGCGCATATTCAATTAACCGTCGAAATCTCGAATGCGGAGGCACTCCGTTTAGTACAAACGGGGCTTGAGGGGTTACGCGGCGTCACCGAAGTGCGCCGGCGGTGATAAACTCTCGATAAACATAGGCTCGTAGCTCAGCTGGTTAGAGCACCACCTTGACATGGTGGGGGTCGTTG
>JBBAQJ010000009.1:0-630 GCA_040400365.1 Polynucleobacter sp.
GAAAGAAAGACGCTGAAAAATCATTATTAATTACAAATGCACAAGAGGGATATTAAAAATGAAAATTCGATCACTTATATTAACGTTCGTTATTTTTCTATCGACTACATCTATTGCAAATGCTGACGGGAGGCATGATCATGCCCCTCTATTTGGAGGAAAAATATTTGTAGTCAAGGATATTGATGTTGAGCTTGTCGCAAAAAATGATTTAGTGCAAATTTATGTGCGAGATCATGGAAAGCCTATTGACATTAATGGGGGAAACGCAAAGCTGACATTACTAAATGGAGCAAGCAAGCAAGAATATGAGCTTGCTGCAAATAGGGAAAATTTTGAGATAAGAGGAAAATTTAATATAGAAAAGGGTACTAAGGTAATTGCAATTATTAAATTGAAAAATCAAGTCATTACGGCTAGATATGTTTACTGAGACACCACTTTTTTGATCTAGGTTTTAAGACGGTAGATAGCTAGAATGATTATATGGAGTTCGGGGTCATGGGAGAGTAATTTATTCAGGATGAATAAATTACCATCTTAGCGCCATCTTCAATCCTCACCACAATAGCGCCAGCCTTTTTCTTCCTTAGCGCCGCCGCTAGTGCGTCATTAAAATTTCCATATGTG
>JBBAQJ010000009.1:640-44369 GCA_040400365.1 Polynucleobacter sp.
GTTAGTAACGATTCATCAACGTGACTTGTGCCGTGAAGTACGATACCGTCAACGGGAATTCGCTCGCCTGGTAACACGATGACTTGGTCACCCGGAATCAATTCCTCAATAGGCAAAATCCGATAGTTTGCATTCCCTAATGATTGAACATCCTGCTTGGCATGTAAAACTCTTGCGTCTTCAGGCCATAGTTTTTGCAAAGCCCGAATTGCTTCACCGGTTTGTTTTTTGGCGCGCGCCTCTAGCCATTTACCAAGTAAGACCATGCTAATGATGACAGCCGAACCCTCAAAGTAATACTCATCAGTATGTTCTGAATGCGATAGTAATAAGAAAAGGCTTAGCCCATATGCAGCGCTCGTTCCAATGGCAATCAGCAGATCCATGTTCCCGGAGCCAGCTTTTAAAGCATGAAACCCCGCACGATAAAAGCGCCATCCCAAAACAAATTGCACGGGTGTTGCCAAGGCCAGTTGCCACCAGCCATTTAAAGACCAATGAACCCCAAAAGGCATGAGGAGCATCGGAGTTATTAGTGGTGCACTGAGTAAAAAACTGATGATCACTGATGCTCGGCCATCAGCATTCCACGCCATTTCATTTGCACCCTCGGATTCTGTTAATCGATGGACGCGAGCTTCATAACCTGTTTTCTGAATTGTCTCAATCAGGTCATCAACCGAGAGTGCTGAGTTTGGAATTAATCGAACACGGGCCTGCTCGGTCGCTAAATTGACCGTTACCTTATCAATATCTGGGATTTTTTGTAGGGCACGCTCAATCCGTCCAACACAGGAGGCACAGGTCATCCCTTGAATATCGAGGGTGTAAAAAGCTGAATCAGTTAGTGGCTTGACCATAAAGAATACTGTACAGTATTAATAGATTAATACGTAGATCAAAGGACAGTGATTATGAGATTTACAGTTTCGGGAATGACTTGCGGGGGCTGCGTCAACGCGGTGACTAGAGCAATTCAATCGGCCGATCCGAATGCACAAGTTAAGGTGGATTTACCTACTCAATCCATTGAATTACAAACTGTGCTCAGCACCTGCGAGGCACAAAATCTCATTGAGGATGCTGGTTTTTCGATTGCAAAAGTTCAGTAGGGGTTTTGTAACAACCTTGCTTCACAACAGCTCGACCCCGAAATTTTTCATAATCAGCACAAAAATCCCAAAACAAACAAAGGTAAGCAAAACGCAAGAACCCATCGTGAGCCAAAAGCCTAGTTTAGGCAGTAGGTAAGGAAATACCAAAAACATGGGCAGCGTCGGAATCACATACCAAAAGGTGTAGTAGGCATGGTTGCTTATTTTTTCTTCACTTTGGTTTTCAATATATAACCAAGTGAGGGTTAACAAAGTCATCAGCGGTAGGGCAGCAATAAAGCCACCTAACTTATCACTGCGTTTGGCAACCTCGGAGATGAACACAACTAAACCGGCAGTTAGTAGATATTTGGTAATAATCCAAATCATATAAGCCTTTAGATTGATGAGCTATCTTATTCTAGACATGTCGTTTTAAACGCCATTACAAATATATACGTATATTCATGTGTATGTGAATACTACTTTCTTTGATTCAAATTACCCGATCTCCACTGGTCTAGCTGTCTCTGATTGTGCGCAGTGATCGATTCAATGGAATCCCGTGGTAATTGTTTCAGGCACTCTGCTAGTGCTTCGGGGCTCAGTTTTTCCCCTGGCTTACTTAACCTAATCTCTTGAGGCGACTTACCGTCCCAAGCAAATGGGTTTGTAAAAGATGGGGGATCGGGTAGGCAATCATCTCCATAAAAAGGCGTGTCGTCATTGGCAAACGGAGTAAATGAAATCGTCTTTTCAAAAACGAGCGTTTTACCGGTTGGTGTTGGTGGTGGAGGCGGCATGGAGTAAATGGCTTTACGAGCGAGAGCTTCAGCCTGATCAGAGGTCTTCCAAAGTGTCGCTACAGAAGTAATAGTGCCATTTGGAGCGATCTCAATTCGAAATCGCACCTGCCCTTGATCTGGGCCCTCAATAGCTGTACCCATCATGCTTCGAACTTGTTTTCCCCACGCATGTCTGTAGCCTTTGCTATTTTTGAGAGTGTATTGGGATGCGAAAGCCCATTCTTCTGCTGTTGGCGCTGGAGGTGCTTCTTGGGTAGCGACTTGAGGTTGATTCCTTTCCATGGGCGTTGGGCGCTCTTGCTTTTGTAACTGAACCATTACCACATCATCAATCTTTGGGGGTATGGGAAATTTGTAACGAAGCCACAACCCAAGAAGTGTCAGGTGTAAAACAAGCGAAAATAGAAAAGCCACCAAGAGAATCAGCGGTGGCTTTTTAATCATTACATTATTTGAGTTTTTTTGATTACATTTTTAATTTTAGTCAATTCTTAGTTATTTACTTATAGGCAAAACGAGCATTGAGTGTTTTTCCCTGATAACCAGTAATGGTTGCCACTAAAATACTACCTTTAGATAAGTTAGTAATACCCGTTACAGTCAAGAATTGATCGGCCGCTACAAAGCTATATTCTGTCTTTACTGAGCCTGATAGAACGGTTAATTTACCCTTTAGCTCTTTCATATTCGGTACTTTCCCGTGATCATTTATATAAAGATTTGCTTTATCTCCGAGAATGACTAGCTCTAAAGTGACTTCACGAGACTCAGCCACAATCCCGCCGTGCTTTGGCGTTAGATCATGATTTGGGCCTGCAAAGACAGCGGTGCTTATGCCGACGGCAGTAATTAAAAGGGGTAAAAATTTAGTAATCTTCATAGGATCTCCATAAAAGTTAAAAGTTAAAGTCACGATTTTTATTTTGGATTAATAATTCCGCTTCTTTTTTTCCAAAACGATAAAACAAAATTGGTGTTAGGAATGCATCAAGCAGTGTTGAGCTAACTAATCCAAAGAAAATAACTACAGCAACTGGATGTAAGATCTCGGTGCCCGGCTGGGAAGCCTCAAAAAGAAGAGGCAGTAATGCGAACGCAGTAACGGAGGCTGTCATAAGAACTGGAGAGAGGCGCTCTAATGAGCCACGAACAATCATAGTTTGTGTAAATTTCTCTCCCTCTGAAAGCATTAAATTTAAATAGTGGCTTACTTTTAAAATATCATTACGGATGGAAATTCCGGCAAGCGCCACAAAGCCTACTAGGGAGGCGATTGATAAGGGTTGTCCGGATAGCCATAGCCCAAATACACCTCCCACCATGGCCAATGGGATATTGGTCATCACAATAGCGCAAATGCTAATCGAGCGATAACGGCTATAAAGGATCCCAAAGATTAATGCCAATGAAGCGAGTGAGAGAAGGGCGATTAATTTACTTGCTTCTTCTTGGGCAGTAAATTGACCGCCAATGGTTACAAAGTATCCAGGCGGCAAATTTAGAGAGGCAATTTCTTTACGTATATCGCTCACCACGTCCGATAATCCCCGACCTGCCGTATTGGCTGAGATCAGAATTCGGCGCTTTCCTGCATCGCGACTGATTTGATTGGGACCATCGGCCTCTTCAATGATGGCAATTTGACTCAGAGGAATAAAGCCCGATGGGGTGCTAATGAGCATGCGCTGCAAGCTCTCTAGGCTTCGATCTGCTTCAGGTAGGCGAATTACTAATGCAAAGCGCTTATTCCCCTCAATCACCTGAGAAACGCGTTCCCCGTCAATCAAGTTTTGCAAGGTGCGATTAACCTGTGCGGGAGAAAGTCCGTATTGCGAGGCACGATCATATTGGACCGCAACCCGGATTTGAGGGGCTAAGACTTGCTTTTCAATTTCCAAGTCAGCAATTCCGCGAACATTGGACAACTTACTTCGTAATTTTTCCGCCTCAGCGCGTAAGATATCTAAATTCTCCCCGACAATCCGAATGGCAATTTGGGTGCGTACTCCCGAGAGCATGTGATCAATTCGATGGGAAATCGGCTGACCAATCGCTAGTGAGACGGGTAATACGGCAAGCTTTTGCCGAATGTCTTGCGTAATGGCCTCATAGCTACGATTCCATTTGGAGATGGGAATAAGACCCACATCAATTTCACTGGAATATACACCTTCGGCATGTTCATCCATTTCAGCGCGCCCACTACGCCGCCCAACATGGCTCACCTCTGGTACTTGCAAAATAAGATTCTCAGCCGCAGTACCAATTTGGGAAGTTTCAGCTAGGGTCGTGCCCGGGTTTAGGCGCATGGAGAGTACTAAGCTGCCTTCATTAAAGGGGGGTAAAAATGAAGTTGAAAAAAACGGCACACTTGCAATGGCTATCACCACGAGTCCAGCAGCCAGTTGCATAATGCGCATAGGTTTGGTGAGTGCCAAGACCAATGAGTGTTCATAGTACTTTTTCAAAAAACTAACGAGTTTTGATTCGTGTTGAGCAGTACTCGCTAAATTAGGCAAGAGATAATAGCTCAGCACCGGTGTAATTGTTATAGATACAAAGAGCGATCCGAGTATTGACACAATAAAGGCAATTGCGAGTGGCACAAAAAAGCGACCTTCAATGCCCGGTAGGGCAAAGAGGGGCACAAATACGATGATCGTAATGAGGGTGGCATAAATAATCCCTGTACGAACTTCAATAGAGGCTAGGCGAACAGTCTCCAAGATGGATACTTTCTCAGACGAATCACTTTTAGAGCGCAACATAAGACGCCGAATAATGTTCTCAACATCGACCACTGCATCATCGACTAGTCCGCCGATTGCTATTGCGATACCACCAAGAGTCATCGTGTTGATTGATTGACCAAACAGTTGAAATACGATTCCAGTGAGAAAAATAGATAGTGGAATGGAAGTCAGGGCGATGAGTGCTGGTCGTATAGAGCCTAAAAATGCATATAAGATGATCCCCACGCAAAAAGATGCAAGAATTAACTTGTATTGAAGGGTCGTAATGGATGCCTCAATAAAGGTCGCCTGTCGAAAGGTAACCTGAGGTTTTTCCATACCAGCGGGTAGATTTTTGGCAATATCATTTAGAGCGCTTTCAATCTCTTTGGTTAGGACTAAGGTATCGGCAGTTGGTTGTTTTTGAACACCTAAGATCACAGCAGGAAGCCCATTAAACCCAGCCTCACCACGCTTCACTTGGGCGCCAAAACGTACGGTTGCAAACTGTCGCAGGAGGATTGGCTGCCCTGAACGATTACCAATCGACAGATTTTGTAAATCTTCTAGCCGTGAGGTGCGTCCAATGTTACGGATTAAAAATTCTCGACCATTGACATCCAAAAAACCACCGGAGGTGTTAGCTGAAAATCCAATCAAAGCGCTTCTGAGTTGCTCTGGAGAAACCCCAAGTTCAGCCATTTTGCGGGTGTCGGGCAGGACTTGATATTGCCGAACTTCCCCGCCAATATTAATAACTTGCGCAACCCCTGGAATAGCCATGAGCCTTGGCCGTAATAACCAATCGGCGTATTCACGCACTACCATCGGTGAAATTTTATTTGGATCTAAGGGAATGGCGATTTGTAAGATCTCGCCCATGAGTGAACTAATTGGCCCCATTTTGGGGTCGACCCCTGCAGGCAGGAGTGATTCAGCGCCAGCAAGTCGCTCAGCCACCATTTGCCTCGCACGGTAGAGATCGACGGACCAATTAAATGTCACATAGATAATGGATAGTCCCGGAGAGGCAACGGAGCGAACAGTTTCAACGCCTGGCAGTCCATTCATGACCACTTCCAATGGGGCGGAGATTAACTGCTCGACCTCTTCACTGGCCATCCCGCCAGCTTCGGTCATGATCGTTACCGTGGGCTTATTAAGATCTGGAAAGACGTCAACGGGTGTCTTAGAGAGTGTGTAAATTCCGTAGGCTGTCAAAATTAGTCCACTGAGAATAACCAGCAGACGATTTTTAAGACTAAAGTCAAGGATGTACTTAAACATAAGTAGCCTAGCGAATTTGATTCAAAAGCGATGCGGATTTAGAAACCACCCGATCATTTTCATGAAGGTCTTGCACCAAGGAGTGACTACCGTCTAAGGGCTCGGGATTTACGACTATCGAACGAAAGAGCTGCGGACCCTCTTTAACCCAAACAATGGATTGATTAGAGCCATCACGAACGATTGCACTTGTAGGAAGGCGATAGCCTTTTAACGCTTTATTAGTTTGCACATAGACACGCATAACCTGTCCAATCGCTAACTTCGAAAGATTCTCATCATCGGCTAAAAAGGTGATGGGTAATGCTTGCTCACGCAGACGTTTTGCTGCCCCTTGAAGTTTTAATGGGACAACCTGATCGCCAATACTTAAATTAGCTGACTGAATCTCATCAATGAGAGCAGGATCGTAAGCTACTGCTTCCACCATGAATTTATTTGGATTCACAATTTCAAAGATCAGTTGCCGTGCCTCAATAACCTGTCCACTCACCACCCCAGTCGTTGCCACCATGCCAGATACGGGTGCACGCAGCTCTTCATTAGCAACAGCAGCTTGCGCTTCCTCTAAGACTCTTCTTGGTACGGTGTCAGAAAGCGCCTGAAGTCGTTTTAAACGACTTTCAGCGAGCGATCGTGAGTTTGCTGGACCAACTTCTGGAGTAATGTAGGCTAATAGCTCTCCTTGTTTTACGAACTGGCCGGGTATCGGAAAGCCTTTAGGCGGTGGTGTGATACGGCCTGCAATCATGGCTTGAACCTTACCCCCGTAGTTGGGGTTATGGATGATCTTGCCGCTAAGCTCAATGGAGCGTGGAAATTCCCCCAATTGAGCCACAGTTGTTCGAATCCCTAATTGCCGTTGGGCTAGCTTAGGGAGATAAACGCTGCCATCCGCAAAACGTTTGGGCGTATTGCTTCCTTGAAATTGCGGTGGAGCTTCGCCATGATCGTGTCCTGGACCACCCGGTCCAGCCAATACATTAAGAGAAAAGCACGCAAGAGTTGTTAATAGAAGAATGGAGAGTTGGATTTTCATTTGCGATACCTCCGCACAACAGCAGAAATTGTGTCTTTGATTGGCATTAAAAGAGATGGATTACGTCGAATTAGTAACCAGGTAAACAAAATGGCAAGCAGCAAGCCAATGAGCACTAATACAATCCAAATAATCGACGAGCTCGACTGCGGTGCTGAATTCATAGTGACTAACTCACCACTTAATAGGTCAGCCCCTGAACTTACTAAAACCGTAATGGTCACTGGAATATTATTTTTTAGACTAAGTGATTTAGGGAGTTCGATCAAATATGTCCCATCGGGATTACGATTTGCTTTGATTGCTGATCCAGCAATATCAAATTCAAGTTCGGCATCAATAATTGGGGCGTTGGACTCAAATCGGTCAAGGAAAACAGTCATTTTTCCGGATTCCACAATCCCCACCAATTCATAATTCTCAGAAACAGCAGTAAGAGTGGGTAAAGTATTCACCACGAGAGGTGGCTTGGTCTCCTTATCATGACTATGTCCTTCATGGGCAATAGCACTTGACCATAACCCAAAGAATAAAAAAATAAGAGCAAGAAGGCTTTGTATTTCGTAAATAATTCGATATTGAAGATTCATCATTAATTCCTATTCGGGAAGAAGGCCAAGGGCTTGGCGTAAAGCTGAAACAGAGGCAAGATAGGCAATCTCTGCCTGCGCAGCTTGCTTATTGGCATCATTAGCCTCAAGTTCAATGCGAAGTCGAGTGGGTAAGTCACTCTCACCAAACTTAAATGACTTATCAAAAAATTCGCGTGTTTCAGTGCTTAGTTGAGCACGACGTTTTGCAGCTTTCAGGCGAATTTGGGCGCTCTCCACCCGGGCTTTAGCGGCATCTAATTCAGCTAGAACTTTCTCGCGCTCAAACACGAGGCGCTCTTCGGATTCAATTTGATTGGCTCGACTAGCAAATTTCTGAGCCTGAACCCGATCGCCGGACCCAAATGGAATCTTAAAGCCCAGCATGATGGATTGTTGGGTCGGAACACCCAGTTCAGGCCGACCGCCAGTGGTATAGAGCTGTAATTCGGGGTTTTGACGAGTTTGCGCTTGAGCTAATGCGGTTGCCTTAGTTGCTACCTCAACTTGTGCAATTAAATCCTGAATGACTGGATGAGACTGATCAAGATCCACAAAGTTTTTAGGAAGGATAGGAAGTGCTTCAGCGTATTGCTTCGCAGGTTTAAGTAAGTCTGGTGTAATCTCACGACCAATAACAGAACGCAAGTTTTGCTTTGCTAATACAAGATTAGCTTGACTCTCAGCAAGCGCTGCTTCTGCATTTGCCAATGCGCTTTCAGCCTGAAATAAATCGGCCTTGGAGAGATCTCCTGCTTTATAACGTCGCAAGACATCTTGGGCTAGGGACCTTGCATTTTGATAACGATTTTCTGATAACTCAAGATTGATCTTGGTTAATTCAAATTCCCAAAAGAGCGATCGAAGGCGTGCTGCTAAGCGTAATTGAATACTGGCTTGTTGTTTAATGAGCCTTTGTGACTCCGCATTTGATAAAGCCATTGCACTTGAGCGCTCGCCAATAAGCCATAGGGGAATCGCGAACCCAACAATGTATTCACCGGTTCCGCCAGCACCAAAGTTAGTGTTAGTACCGGAGCGCTCTGCCTTACCGGCGACCTCCATTGTTAATGGTTTTGGTAAGAAGCTTTGAGTAACACGTTCACGTGCTTGGAATGATTCCAATCGTGTACTGTATGCACGTGCTTCAGGTTGACGTTGCCACGCCTCATCAAACAATGATCTTAGAGGACTGGTTACAACCGGTTTTTTTTCAGCCTCTTTGGAAAAAGCCTCAATCGATGCCCAGCCAAAAGTAATGGCGAGTAACCAAGAGCAAATAGCCCGATGCCGATTTTTTTTTAATAAGCCCATCTTTAATACCTTCAATCTTGATGCCAAATGGCATACCCATGAACTAATCTCAGCAAATCAATTGCTGGATTTAGATTTCAAATTAAGACAGAGGGATTAAAGCCATTGAGGCCGGTCTGGAGCCTCAGAGGAGGAAAGCGCCAGGAAAGGGCGATCGAAAAGAATGTACGAATACGATTGGTGATGAATGGGCCAAGTAAAGTCGTTTTGAACAACAGCTGATAGGTGAGCATGGCATGCGTCACAATGCGCCGAATGCTCATCTCCGTTTGCGCTAACTAATTCATGTTCAATAAATTCATGAGAATGGGAGTGCGAGACACAATGCTCGTGATGATCATTAACTAAAACAAAATGGGTGTTAGAAACTTCAGTGTGGCTGTAGCATGAGATATTTGCCCATGCAAGGTGCATGGGAACAATCATTGCCATAAAGAAGAGCATTAGCCGTTTCACAGCTTATATATTAGCAGGTTAGTGACAGGGAGTGTATTTGAACATTACCTCCCTGCTAGCAGATTTAATACCTTAAGTGGTCTTTAACGGGCGCTGTCTGAATGTCGGTTTTCCCGACAAACACCTGCAGACAACACGAACCCGACACGAGACCCCACCCAGCGCCATACCCACCGGTGTTTTGACGAACAACCAAATCAGAGTTATATAACCTATTGTCGAGCATTGTGTTCTGCAGATTAGCCAGTCCTTCTAAGCCGTAGGTCGCAGGTTCGACTCCTGCTGGGCAGGCCACTTAATGGGTTAGATATTTTAAAATAGCAATCTAACAGCGTTATGGATTCAATCGATAATTCATTAGGCATAGGATTTACAATGGCTGTTACCAAATAAGTACTGTATTGCAGTGCAAAATAGTAATGAAACTATCTTTTAGATCACACTCAATTAGACATTTCTGTCTGATCAGTCTTATTTTTTTATTTAGTCTAGTTGATCTCGTTCCAATTAGTAACGCCCAGTCACCAACAAAAGAGGTGGATATTGAGGTCGAGAAAATAAAAGCACCTCCTCGTGATATCAAAGATATCTTAAGAGTCCTTGAGCAAGCCAAACCAGATCAATCAACAATCGATCGCTCACGAGCCATTATTGCAATGCCAGTTCCTCAAACCGAGGATAAAGACGAGTTAAACAATTTCTATCAAAAAAGGTCTAAGGCGTATCAAAATATTGGCAAGATCAATTTAGCTATTGCAGATGCTGCGAAAGCCGCATATGAGTTTCCATCATCCAATCCTCGCTATCGAGCAGCCGACTTTATTAATCTAGGTGTACTTGAAGGCTTGGGTGGAAGAAATACGAATGCTATCAAAGCATATGCGGAGGCTAAAAAAATTCAACTGTCTGCTTTACCCAATCAAACAGGCTTTCAGGTCACCACAAATAGACTGATTGTTACTTCTTTCGCGTTTAGCGGAAACTTTGAGGCGGCCAAAGACGCACTCGATAGTATGGAATCTCTCATGTTTACCTTGAGACGTTCTCGGGGATATTTTGAGTATGGAACCATTTGGGAATCTGGGTATGAATCAGCGCGAGGAATTTTTTTTAGTTCTCAAGGTAAGTGGGTAGAAAGTGAACGAGCTCTTCGAAGAGCCATCCGCTTACTGGAGGAAAATTACAAAAAAGTCCAAGCGAATCCACAACGCATTGATACATTAGCGCTTGGCCCACGACAAAATGCCGATGCAGCTAATAATCCTGATATTTACATCACCCAAATTACAAATCGGGAACTGAATCTAGCATTTGTTTTGCTTCAACAACGACGCTTAATTGATGCTGAATACTATGCAAGAAAATCACTCCAACTATCACTAGATAGTTTTGGCCGTGGCTCAACAGATGTTGGTAGGGCTTTACTGATGTTAGCTCGTATCGTTAATGAACAAGGTAGGCCAAAAGAAGCTGTTTTATTGGCTGAAGCCGCTCAGCGGTCTGCTCTTGAGGGCGGGGCTGCAAACGACTCTATTGTGATGGCTCAATCTAGAAGGGCCCTTGGTACTGCATTGGTCGTTGATGGGCAGTATATAAAAGCAGATCAAGTCTTCCAGGAAATGTTGGCTGGAATTCAGGCTGATCCTGATCTAGCAAAAAACTTTGTCTCAGAGGATCTCGATTGGGTCATGGCAATGCTGAAAATTGGAAAATTTCAACCAGCCGAGCAGATGGCGAAGAGCCTTCTTGTTAAAACGGAAAGGGCGTCAGGGAAATCCTCTCCCCGTTTAGCGATTGTGCGAGCTTTTGAGGCATCTGCTTTACAAGGTTTAAATAAATCAACCGAGGCAAACAGTCTTTATAAATTATCCATTCCCATCCTAGTTGATCAATCGCGTAATGATGCAGAAAATGATTCCAGTAGTATTCGACAAGAACAGAGACTCAAGTTTTTATTTGAGAATTATTTAGCCGCATTAGCAGAAACAGCAAAAAGTTCACCTTCGCAGATGCCAGCGGCTGCAGCTGAGGCTTTTACGATTGCTGATATTGCTAGAGGAAGCGGTGTTCAACGAGCACTTACAGCAAGCGCAGCCAGAGCTAATATCAAAGATCCGCAACTAGCAAATTTAGCAAGGAAAGAGCAAGATCTTCAACGACGAATAAATACCCTAAGTGAACTTTTAACTGGGTTATTGTCAGCTGCGCCAGATCAGCAGTTACCGAATGTTCAAGCAAAAATTCGAAGTGATATTTCATTATTTAAATCAGAACGCGAGGGTATTAAAAAAGAAATTGAGAAGAAATTTCCTGACTATGCTGAGTTAGTTGAGCCAAAACCAGCAACCATTGAACGTACGCAAAAGCTACTAAGAGCCGATGAGGTTTTAGTATCTTTTTATTTCGCTGATCAAGTTGGATACATCTGGGCTATCTCGAAGCAAGGGCCCGTTCAATTTGTACAAATTCCAGTTGGCCGCTCGCAAATTGCAAAACAGGTAGCACATCTTAGAAAATCCCTTGATCCGGGGGTATCAACCATTGACGAAATACCCGCATTTGATGTTGCAGCATCTTATCGCCTATATCAGCAGATTATTGAGCCCGTTGCATCAGGATTGCAAGGCAAAAATGTCATGCTAGTGGTGCCACACGCTGAATTAGGACAATTGCCATTGTCTGTATTAATAACCAAACCCGTAACCCAACCTTCAAAAACTGGAATTCCTTTCTCTGGCTACAAAAATGTTCCATGGTTAGCTAAAGAAATTGGAATCGCGCAAATCCCATCGGTTACAGCCCTGACGGCTTTACGTAACCTTCCAGAGGGCAATGCTAGTAGAAAAAACTTCATTGGCTTTGGCGATCCTTACTTCAGTGCTGCTCAACAAAAAAGCGCTGAAAAGAGCGCCAAATCAATGCAGTTGGCTACCCGCGGTATTCCACTGAAGTTGAGAAATGTTCCCAAGACGAGCGGTGTTAGTTCAGCTGAGTTGGCCTTATTGCCACGATTACCCGATACAAGTGAAGAAATTCAGGATATTGCAAAGGTTATGTCAGCCTCCCCAGAGGATATTTTTATTCATCAAAAGGCAAGTGTTAAGCAGGTAATGACCATGGATCTATCAAACCGTAAGGTGGTGATGTTTGCTACTCATGGTTTAGTACCCGGAGAGCTCAATGGCCTAACACAACCTGCTCTGGCGATGTCATCCCCAGAGGTCACTGGAGATCCGGATGATGGACTCTTAACCATGGATCAAGTTTTAACCTTAAAGCTAGACGCTGATTGGGTTGTATTATCGGCTTGCAATACTGCGTCAGGAGATGGCGCTGGTTCTGAGGCGGTATCTGGACTGGGTCGAGCCTTCTTTTTTGCTGGAGCTAAGGCACTGCTAGTTTCAAACTGGCCGGTAGACTCAGCGGCGTCTCGCACGTTAATGACCGATCTATTTAAAAGACAACAATCCAAGGGAATGAGCAAGGCCGAAGCATTAAAAGAATCAATGGTTGCTCAAATTGAGCAGGGTGGTCTAGTTGAGGGAAAAAGTATGAAATATTCGTATGCCCACCCGCTCTTTTGGGCGCCGTTTGTTGTAGTTGGCGATTGATTATGATTGAGCCATTGGGAGAATTTGTATGAAAAATTACTTATCTGTATTTATTGGGATCTATCTTGGACTAATTAGTGGGCTGGTGAGTGCTGCGCCTTTGATAACTGCAAAAGAGGCCGCTTTGCCTGCTGCTAGCGGTACATTGGCCACTAGAGGAATTTCGAGAGGACCAGCAGTGAAACTGAGCTCTCCAGAGGCGGACGTGCCTGTTAACTCACCATTTGACTTTAAAGTGTTATTTGAAGCCCGAGGTGAAGGAAAAATTGACCCAAATTCAGTCAAGGTGGTTTACATGAAGTCACCTTTTGTTGATCTAACTCCACGCCTTAAGTCGGCAATTACGCCCACCGGGATAAATTTCTCCAAAGCGGAAGTACCGCCTGGTACGCATACTATCCGGGTGACCGTGAAAGACCTTGACGGTAGAGAAACCAATCAAGTCATGACAATTGTGGTGAATAAATGAAATGTCCTTATTGCCTATCAGAGGTTGATGAGGAGGCTACAGCTTGTAAGTTTTGCACAAAGGACCTTTATCTTTTTCAGCCCATGATGAAAAAAGTTGCCGATCTAGAGCGGCAGCTTGAAGATATTCCAGATCGTGAGGCCTATGAGCGACGAATTATTGAGCTCGAAGAATTACTAAAAGAGCGTGAAGATGAAGCGGTGAGTGAGCGGAGGTCTACTCTTTCTCTGGTGAAAAATATCTTTGTTTATTTGGTCACCCCTTTGCTTCTATTGCTGGTAGCTCACGCTCTAATCATTGTTGTATATGACACCAAAGAACTCTATCTTCGAATCATTTCAATGATTTTGCCTCTTCCCTTTGGTTATTTTTTATTCAAAAGTCATAAGCATCCAATTTTTCCTTGGTTTATTGGCGCAGCTTTTTTAGCAATCGCTTCGGTGATAGGAATGAGCGGGATTACTTCTTTGGTTGATCGCACCCCAATTTTTCCTCAAAATGCTTTTGAGTGGCGTGAAGTTCTTGAGTATTCGGCCAGTATTGCATTTAGTTTCTTGACGGGAATGTTACTTGGTGGCATGGCCTTTATTGCAAGACAAAGTAAAAGAAGATCAAGCACCATAAGTCCTCTCTTAAAAGCTATAGCCTCAGGTTTGAGTGATGGGAAAATGTCCCCAGCTAATATAGAAGCTGTAATGAAAAGGCTTCAAGGTTTTTTTGGTACCGCCGTAGCTCTTGCGACAACCGCAATTTCAATCTACACAGGCCTAAAAGGAATTATTGGCTCTTAGAGAATCCTTTATGTAGTCTCTTGAAATGTCGGCTTTCCCGACAAACGCTTGGATATGACCCGGACATCAAGTTTGGATTGACCCAACCCAGCTCCAAGGGTCAATTAATCTTTACGGTAATGAGGCTCGCTTACAATCAATTTATCTGAGAGCATTCAATTCACAAGTTTAAAACCATTATTCCTGCCCATGAAAAAGATCATTAGTCTCATACTCGTATTCCTTTCAACCGTTGCGATGGCTCAAAACTCAACGGTTTACTTCAATGGTGACATTCTTACGATGAAAGGAGATGCTCCTCAATACGTTGAGGCAGTTGTGGTGCAGGGCGGTGAAATTACCTATGTGGGAAATAAAGCCAGGGCAATGGCTGTCGCGGGTAAGGGTCCAAAACTAGTTGATTTAAATGGGCGCACGATGTTGCCTGCCTTTATTGACTCCTGGGGACACTTTACGTTAATCGCTCAGAATACTTTGGCTGTTAACTTGGCCTACTTTTCAGAAAAGCCTCCCAAGACTAAAGCCCAACTAATTCAGCGATTAAAGACTGAGAGCAAGCCATTTAACGGCTGGCTCATTGGAACTGGTTATGCTGACCCGCTTTTAAGCGATGGCCCATTGACGCTAGCAGATTTGGACCAGGCATTTCCGAGTCAGCCAGTATTAATTGCAAACATCTCAACTCTAACGGGGATTGCGAACTCGGCGGGGCTTAAAAAACTCGGGATCACCAAAACCACCAAAGCAGTCTCCGGTTTCATTCCAATTAATCCTAAAACTGGTGAATTGACCGGCGAGTTGATTGGTATGCCGTACCTGAGCGCTATTGCCCAAGCCGTAGGTAAGTACTCGCAGGATTTGACCTTCCAAACATACCAAAAGGCAGAGAAGATCTATTTAGAGAATGGTTTTACGACTGCCCAGAGCTATCAAGCTGAGGTGAGTGATATTCAGTTAATGCGAGAGGCTACTCAAAAGGGGGTTGTATCGATTGATCTGATTGCCTTACCAACTTATGACGTCGTTGATCAGTTACTCAAAACAAATCCTCAATACTCCTTTGGAACTTATACCAAAGGTAAGCAAGGTTTTAAGGTAGCCGGCATGATGGTGCCTACCGATGGCGCACCACAACTGCGTTTGGCGTATATGACCAAGCCATATTTGGTCACTACAGGCTTTGATAAAGATTGGCGAGGTTTCCCATACAACTCACAAAGCCTCATTGACCATTATGCAAAACTTGCTTATGAGAAAAATATCCAATATTTTGCCTATAGCAATGGCGATGCTGGTATCGATATGACCTTAGCTGCTTTAGATAAGGCCATCAAGGAAACCGGCATTACTGAAAATCGTAGGACCGTGGTTTCTCATGCCATGTTTGCCCGTCAGGATCAGCTTAAGGAATTTAAAGAAAAACAGGTATTGCCCATCATGCTGATTAATCATTTATGGCTGTATGGCGATGTTTATCAGCAAATTGTTGGGCCTGAGCGAGCCGCGAATCATAACCCTCTCAAGTGGGTTCAAAACGCTGGCTTACGGATTGGTATCCATAATGACACGCCATCTTCAGGGCCTAGTGCTCTTTTTTCCATATGGACTGCAGTAAATCGTAAAACCGTGAGGGGCGCATTACTTGGTCCAGATCAGCGGATCACGCCGTATCAGGCCTTACAGGGCTTTACAACCAATGCTGCCTACCAGTACAAAGAAGAATCCAATAAAGGGATGATTGCGCAGGGCATGTTTGCGGATTTTGTTATGTTAGATCGCAATCCCCTTAAAGTAAAACCAGAGGAAATCAAAGATATTCAGGTCTTAGAAACAATCAAGCAAGGAAAATCATTGTTTACTAAGCCAATTTAATTCGCCTTAGTAAGTTCTAGTTATTTGCTCATAATAGTATGCTAGTGAAGTCGGTTTTCCCTGCAAACGCCTGCAGACACCAAGAACCTGATTCAAGACCCCGCCCAACGCTATACCCATCGGTATTTTGACGAACGCCCAAATCAGGGTACTGCAAGTCATTGTCGGATATTGTCTAAAGCAGATTAGCCAGCCCTTCTAAGCCATAGGTCGCAGGTTCTAACACGAAGTATTGGCGAAGCGCTCCTGCTGGGCGAGCCAGATCTTGGAAGGTTTAAACCAGTTACATGGTTTATTTACCCTTAATATCTTAATTCTTTAGCATATCGCGGATCCAATGGTGACAAAAGTAGCAATGAATGTGTTCGGCATAAAATACTAGGTCGACACTTTGTTAATACAAAACAGTACTAGAAGTTAATTGGCGTCTAAGCATTTAATTTATTGAAAAAAATAATTTAGAGAGTCAGTATGAGACTATTTAGCTACCGCGATCAGAGTATGCAACCCAAAATTGGGTTGTTACGTGATAAGTCATCACAAGAGTTTATTGATTTATGCGCCACAGACCCAAGCATTCCAAGTAAGTTGAGAGCGCTGATTGAAATCGACCCTCATTTTTCAAGCGCCAAGCAAACTTTATCCAATCCTAATGCAGTTGTTAAGACTCTTTCTGAAATTAAGTTCGATGTTTTAATTGATCAGCCTGGAAAAATTGTGTGTTTGGGTCTTAATTACGCCGATCATGCCAAAGAGGGCGGTAATGCTCGGCCAGAGTACCCCAGTTTTTTTATGCGCGGCCCATCCTCACTCACTGCCCATTTGGCTCCGATTATTCGTCCAAGCGTTTCTGACAAATTAGATTATGAAGCAGAGCTTGCATTTATTGTAGGAAAGAAAGCGCGTAATTTAACTAAGGAAAACGCCCTTGAGTGTGTTGCTGGCTATAGTATTTTCAATGATGGCAGTCTCAGAGATTATCAACGCAAAACGAGTCAATGGACCATTGGCAAGAACTTTGATCAGACTGGGGCTTTTGGCCCATGGCTCGTGACCCCAGATGAGTTGCCTAGCGGGGCGCATGGTTTGCAAATTCAGTCACGCTTAAATGGCAACCTTATGCAAAATGCTAATACCAAAGATTTCTTATGGGGTATTGCAGAGACGATTCAACTGATTACGGAATGCATGACCTTGGAGCCTGGGGACGTGGTGATTACAGGAACCCCCGCCGGCGTCGGATATGCCAGAACGCCACCAATTTTTATGAAGCCAGGTGATGTTTGTGAAATCGAGATTGAGGGAATAGGGACTTTACAAAACTCGATCAAAGATCAGAGGTTGTGACCCTTAGTTAATTTGACGCAACCCCAATATCTCTCTAGCTTCTTTTGCTGTAGCAACTGGCCGGTTGTATTCGTTACATAGCTTGGCTGCCCGAGCAACTAATTGCGCATTATCTTTAGCAATCTGGTCTTTATCAAAGCGAATATTATCTTCAAGGCCAGTTCTAACGTGACCGCCAAGTTCTAAGGCCCACTCATTGAGAGTAAGTTGATGCTTAGCGATTCCAGCGGCTGTCCAAGTCGCTTGTGGCAATACCTCATGAAGCTCTTTGATTAAGAACTCTAGGATGCTACGCTTAGCAGGCATGGCATTGGGGATACCCATGACAAATTGCACATGGGCCGGTGCTTGGATGAGGCCTTTCGCAACTAAATTAGCGGCGTTATACAGCATCGCCAGGTCAAATATCTCGATTTCTGGCTTGACGTCGTATTTGAGCATTTCGCTCGCTAGGTGTTCAATGAAATCGGGGGGATTTTCATAGATCGAGGTTGGAAAATTGACTGAACCAGTCGCAAGCGATGCCATATCTGGGCGATGAACTAACATCGCTCCGCGCTCTTGTTGATTGCGGCCCCGCCCACCAGTTGAAAACTGAACAATCATCTGGGGGCAGAATTTACGAATGCCTTCTTGCACTGCAAAAAATTGATCGGGATTTGATCCAGGGCTTTCATCTGGATTGCGAACATGGATATGAACCAAACTAGCCCCAGCCTCATATGCCTTATGCGTTTCCTCAATCTGTTCATTAACCGTCACTGGCAGGCCGGCACAATCTTTCTTTCTGGGGACTGAGCCGGTAATGGCGACGGAGATAACCACGGGATTTGTCATCATTATTGGTAATTGGTCTAGTTAAGCGGTAATTGTAGGTAATTATGCTTTGCTAAACCATGAATTTAGCTGTTTTATTGGGGGCTATTAGGATTTATCCTGATCATTATTTTGATGTTTGTCTTTAATATGGATATGAAAGCCATGCAGGCGGTTCTAGCTATTGGCTTTAAAAATAATGCGTGGATTAATAACGCGGTTTTTAAAAGGGGAATACTATGCAAATGGCAACATTTAATAATTTTCGTTCGCCAAGCCAATTATTACGACTAGTCTTGCCATTTATTGTTCTTGCAAGCTTTGGTCTCGGTGGTGTTCATGCACAAAGTCAGTTTCCAAATAAACCGATTCGTTATGTGATCCCATTTCCTCCCGGTGGTGCAACGGATAATATCGCCCGACCTTTGGCTGCGGAGTTGGGGGTTTTGGTTAAATGGAATATTGTGATTGACAATAAACCAGGCGCTGGCGCAAATATTGGTGCTGAACTGGTTGCCAAAGCCCCGGCTGATGGCTACACCTGGTTAATGGGCTCGGTGGGTACCCACGGAATTAACCAACCCTTGTACACCCAAGGTGGCGGCAAGCTACCATTTGATCCGATTAAAGATTTTGCACCGGTTACATTGGTGGCAGAGTTTGGGAACGTCTTGGTAGTTAATCCAGATTGGGCCAAGCGGAACAATATAAATAGTGTGAATGATTTGATACGCTACGCGCGTGCCAATCCCGGTAAGGTGAACATGGCATCAAGCGGAAATGGCACCTCGATTCATATGGCTGGTGAACTATTTAAGTCAATGACTAAAACTTATATGGTTCATTTACCTTATCGGGGTAGCCCTCCAGCAGTTGCTGATTTGATTGCAGGTAATGTGGATATCATGTTCGATAACATACCATCCGCTATCAATTTCATTAAAGCTGGACGCTTAAAAGCTTTGGCTGTGACTAGTGCCAAGCGCTCGCCAGCATTGCCCGATTTACCTACCGTGGCTGAAGCTGCCAACCTTCCAGGTTATGAGGCTACTTCATGGTTTGGAATTTTGGTGCCGGCAAATACGCCTCCCGATTTAGTACGCTTGATCAACACCGAAGCGGTACGCGCAATTAATAGTCCGGCAGTACGGGAGAAATACGCAGCTATGGGTGCTGAACCCGTGGGTAATACCCCTGAGCAATTCGCTAATTTTATTAAGAGTGAGATTGCAAAGTGGACCCGAGTGGTTAAAGAGTCTGGAGCAAAAGTCGATTAGGAGGGGCGCCCGAGATCAGAAAGGCGCTTACTCGGACTAATTGCTTCTGGGTCTATGACGATTTCGATAATGGCACCTGTTGAACTTCTAAGAGCCGCTTGCAGTGCAGAAGCAAACTGCTCGGTTCGTTTAACCCGATAACCGGGCATTGAAAAACTCTCTGCAAATCTTACAAAGTCAGGATTTGTTAATTCAGTACCGGACACTCGACTCTTAAATTCTCGTTCTTGGTGCATTCGAATGGTGCCGTACATCCCATTGTTGATAATTAAGATAATCGGTTGGGCTTGATACCGAAGTGCTGTTGCCAACTCTTGGCAATTCATCATGAAGTCGCCGTCACCACAAAAGGCCACCACCACCCGTTGCGGATCAACTAATTTCGCTGCAATCGCTGCGGGCAAGCCATAACCCATGGAGCCATTGGCTGGGGCTAATTGCGTTTTAAAACCACCATAGGGGTAAAAGCGATGGAGCCAGGCGGCAAAATTACCCGCTCCATTTGTCAGTATCGCGTTACGGGGTAATTCATTCGCTAGGTTAGCAACGATCTCTGATAGTTGGACATCCCCTGGAATGGAGTTGGGTTGAGTAAAAGCAAGGTAGTCCTTATGCGCTGCATGCATGCGCTCGGGCTTATGCTGCTTGCCCATAGTTACGTTTGTTAATGCTAGGCAAAATGCCTCTGGCGAACATGCTAGGGCATAGTCTGCTGCATAAACCCGACCCAGTTCATCGGGACTGGGTAAAACATGAATGAGTGTTAATGTCGGTTTTGGAACACTAAGAATGGTGTAGCCACCAGTGGTCATTTCGCCTAAACGCTCACCAATAACAAGTAGGACATCCGCCTCTTGAATTCGTTTGACTAAGGCTGGATTAGCAGCAATACCAAGATCTCCTGCAAAACAAGGATCGCGATTATCAATGAGATCTTGAGAACGAAAACTTGTCGCTACCGGCACTCCTTCACGATTTGCCCATTGTTTTAATGCTTCGCAGGCATCTTTGGTCCATGAGCCGCCGCCAGCAAGGACCATGCCTCGTTTGGCCTTGGCTAGAGTCTGCATGGCCTCGCCAAATAAGACTTGGTCTAATCCGGGACTAATAATTTGGGCTTTAGGGGTAGGGTGTTCATGGGCTTGGGCAAACAAAACATCTTCTGGTAGAGCCAAAACTACGGGACCCTTGCGTCCGGATTGAGCAAGATGAAATGCATGGGAGATATATTCATCGATACGATCCGCACGATCAATGCTGCCCACCCACTTGGCGCACTCAGAGTACACCTTGCGGTAGTCCATTTCTTGAAAGGCTTCCCGACCTACCATGTCCGTACCCACTTGTCCGATCAATAACACCATGGGTGTTGAATCTTGATAAGCTGTATGGACTCCGATCAAGGCGTTTGCAGCACCAGGGCCACGTGTAACCATCAAAACACCTGGCTTCCCAGTCAGTTTGGCGTAGGCTTCAGCCATATAGCTGGCACCACCTTCTTGGCGGCAGGTAATAAAGCGTAGCTTGGAATCGTGATCAACCAGACCGTCAAGAAGAGGCAAAAAACTTTCGCCAGGAACGCCAAAAGCAAATTCAACGTCTTGGCGAACTAGGGCATTAGCCAAGATCTTGCCACCATGCATTAAGGTTGACGAATGATTCATGCACATTCCTTTACAGATCAATACACTGAAAGCAGTAGTTTACTGATAAGCACTTTAGTAATAACAAAACTAGGAACATTGATACAAATCCCAGGTATTGATGTTCACCATTAGGGAAATTCAGGAACCTCTATCCATTTGCTAATGGGATAAAGCAGATTTATCTTTAGGTAGATTTTTGTTAATCTAGCGTAATGTATCGCCAAACAATTTTCTCCATTTTATTGCTGACCGCACTTTTCCTTCCTGGTAGTGCAAACTCTCAATCTTCACCTATGCCAATTCCAAATCTAACAACGGGGAGATTAAATTCAATCTGTAACCAATTGTTAAATGACAGCCATCAGGCTGTAAGTTTTAATCATGGCTTATGCGTTGGTATTATTTTAGGAGTTGAGGATAACGCCCATTACGACAAGAAAATTTGTGTACCTAAAGATATCGACATTAAAGAACGCATTCGAGTTGTGAACAACTATATTGCTACTCAATCAAATAGGGCGGGTGAGGCTTTTGCTTCATTAACTTTTGATGCGCTGGCTCAAAAATGGCCATGTCGTAGCAAGTAAAGTATTCAATTTAATTAAAGATCTAAATGAATTCAAATTCAGCCGATGATTTTTTAATCAGACCTGCGGAACCCAGTGATGCAAAAGCT
Source organism: Polynucleobacter sp. (assembly GCA_040400365.1). Taxonomy (GTDB): domain Bacteria; phylum Pseudomonadota; class Gammaproteobacteria; order Burkholderiales; family Burkholderiaceae; genus Polynucleobacter. The sequence continues at coordinate 22,464 of JBBAQJ010000009.1, forward strand.
ATTATTGAGGCACTCAAACGTTGCTACGGTAATAGTTATCCTAATTCGCAGATGTATCAGGTGGATGAGGTAAAAAATTTAATCCAATCTCAGCTGATGCACTCGGTCATTGCAATCTCTTCCCAAGGTACGGTTGCTGGGCATTGCGCTCTCAGTTATGAACATCCCCTAGATCAAGTTCCAGAGGCGGGAAAGCTGTTTGTTGATCCCGAGTATCGAGGAAAACATCTTTCGGATATGTTGGCAAAGGAGCGAAAAAAACATGCCCAATTCATTGGTTTACAGGGCTTTTGGGCTGCTTGTGTTACCAATCACCCATATAGCCAATTAGAAACTATTGCTCTGGGTGGGGCAGAAACTGGATTATTCATCAACGGACAACCTAAGTCTGTTCACATGGATGGATTGCAAAATATTGATGATGCACGACATTCTCTTATTCCATGCTATGTCAATATCCAAGATAAAGGTAATTTTTTGGCACATGTTGCACCACATCATGCACCTTTTTTTGAGGACTTATTGAGGCATACAGGAATTCAAAGAAAACTGATCAATCAAAGTACCTTGAATACATCTGCTGATCTATCAGCCTTAAGTATGCATCACTCCCCAGAAGGAAAGCCATCATTTATCAAAGTAAGGGAAATCGGCCGAGATTTTTTAAGAAGAATTGAGAGCTTGATCGAAGTACTTCGGAGTGAAAATCATCCAGTGATTTATATCGACATACCATTGAGTGATCCTTTGGCAAGCCAATCATCAATTGATCTGGAGTCTCTTGGTTTTTTTTGGGGTGCCTGGTTACCGAATTATGATCAAAATGGTGATGTATTAAGACTGCAGTGTTTGTTGGATCCATCTGTAAATGAAACAAGTATTGTTTGTGCCAGAAAAGAAAGTGAGTTTATTCGAGATTACGTTTTATCAGAATGGCGTAGAACACGATAATTTGTTTCTAGACAGAGACTTTCAGATACTAATTCTTCGATACAAGACCCCATACAAAGTCACTACCTCAGTATTTTAATCGCCAACTCGACTGAGGTACTGTATGCCACTGTTAGGCATTGTGGTTCGAAGATTTTCTAGCTCTTCTAAGTAGTAGTCGCTGATATAGAGAGTGTCTTGGCTAATACAATTATTCAACACCATCCGCTACGATCGTACTATGCAAGATCTCCCAGAGATGAAAAAGTTCTGGACCTAATTAGCAAGTATTAGTACTAAAGTAGAGCGCCGCGCGCTGCTATGGGCCAGATGGCCTCGACCCGATCTCCACGGATCGCAATTAATTCATCATAGAGATTAACGGTCGGGTCGCAATGCCCCGGGACGAGCATCACATAGTCTCCGAGTTTAAGAGTGCTATCGGGAGTGAGCTCCAGAACCCCATGTTCATCGGAAGCCTTTAGGTATTTGGCATCGGTGCGCTGCCAAACCACTGGCATCCCAGAGTCAACACTCGACGCTTTCAAGCCAGCATCGACTACCGCGCGATTGGCGGTCGGGTGACTGAGAACAGCAGTTTTAACAAATAAGGCATGTTCAAAGGGTAGGTCGCCAGGATCACGTTGATTGGTCGCATAATCACGGTCCATCAAGATATAAGACCCCGCTTGCACTTCATTAAATAGTTTGGAGTGGCTCTCTAGCATGACCGAGCCAGTACCTGCACCCGATATTCGTTCTACCCGAATCCCCACATCCTCAATCGCTGCCTTAGCCGCCGCCGCTTTGGCACACACCGCTGCAATGGCTTGTTGGCGCTCTTCGGGTAGTCGATAGTGCTGAGCGCTACCGTGATAACACTGTAGACCCATAAAGTTTAAGTAAGGCGCTGCAGTAATTTGTTGAGCCATTGCGACCGCATGCTCAATTGATGCTACGCCGCAGCGACCCATGCCCACATCAATCTCAAGATAGATATCAATCGATACTTGACGCTCTGCGCTAGCATTTGCGAAAGCGCTAATTTGATCTTCGTGATCAACGAGTACACCAATGCGTGCACGCGTGGCTAAGTCAAGGGCATGCGCTACTTTTTTCTCACCCACTACTTGATTAGTAATGAAGATATCCGACACACCCGCATCGACAAAGACTTCTGCCTCACTAACTTTCTGGCAGCAGATGCCTACCGCACCCAACTGAATCTGACGCAAGGCGATCTCTGGACATTTATGACTCTTGGCATGAGGGCGCAGCCGCACCCCAGCACTCGAGACCGCATCTTGAAGGCGCTTCATATTGCGCTCAAAGGCATCAAGATCCAGAACTAAAGCTGGAGTATCAATCTGATCAATATGATCGCCTATGCGTGCCGCTTTCCAGGGTGCCATGTCTCTCTATTCTGTATTAAATTGCATTCACTCAATTGCGTGATGCTTTAGAGCCCATTCTAGAGCAGATAAAACCGTGCAATCAAAGTAATAAATACTATAATTTTGTCTAAAATAATTTACATACTTAATCTATTGTTAAAAAACATAACCTTATGAAATCAAGCTCTTCCAATCTTCTTTATCGCGGCTTACAGGTAATTTTGGTCGCCTCTAGTTTTATAGCAATTGGTACGGCATCAGCCAATGCCGATAATCCGATTCACGCCGTTGCCGACCAATGGCGTTTTGAAGTAACTCCTTATGTCTGGGCCCCGGGCATCAAAGGCACGATGGGTTTTGATAATGGCTTGGCACGATCAGCTGACTTTAGCTCAAGTAATGTTCTAAGTAATCTCAAATCAGGTGGCATGATTGCTGCAGAAGCGCACTATGGCAAGTGGGGAGTGATGGGTGATCTGGTTTCAGCAACCCTCCAACATTCAGGCTCGATTCCGGTGGCAGGGGGAGCGGCCACCGTTGCTGACAAAATTACTCTGCAACAAACAATCTTGACCGGTGCGGCAACTTATACCTTTGTGAATACCAAGAATACGTATGTGGATGGATTGCTCGGTGTTCGTGCGATCGACGTAACTGCAACCTTAAATGGTAATTTAGTGGGTACCTCCGAAAAAGAAACGATTTCGAAGACGACCTCGACCGTTGACCCAATTATTGGTGCTAAAGGACGTTATCGCTTAGCCGATTCAAGCTGGTATGTCCCGTTCTATGGCGATATTGGTGGCGGCGGCGGTACCACGAATGTCACATGGCAAGCCATGATTGGCGTGGGCAAATCCTTTGGTAAGTTAATTGATGCCTCATTGAGCTATCGTGCTTTGTACTACGATATGAAAGCGGGCGGTGTATTGCAAAAGACCACCTTGCAGGGCCCTCAACTTGCGATTACCTTCAAATTCTGATTTCTAAGACCAATCTATGAATACCAAAAAAATGATTTGTGCTCTCCTTGTATCGGGGGCATTGTCAGGCACCGCAATTGCAAAACAGGCCGCTCCTAGCCCATCGGCTTCTCCAGCAGGAGGAATTGATAAGGAGGCCATTGCTAAAAAATTAGCAAACCCCATTGCAAACATGATCTCGGTGCAAACTCAGTATCAATACAGTCGTGGGGTGGGTGTGAACCAAGCCGGCTCGGAGCAAAGTTTGTTATTCCAGCCGGTTTTGCCATTTGACTTGGGTGGTGGTGATACTTTTATTGTGCGACCCATTGTGGCCGGTGTTCGTGAAATCAATGTGCAAGGGACAAGTGGCTCACCATTTACCGGTTCTGGTATCGCCAGCGTTACCGTGGAGTCCTTTTATGCACCGAATACCAATTCTTCATGGATTTGGGGCGTTGGTCCCTATGCCGTCTCGCCATCAGGTAATAGTGGTAAGTTCGGTTCGCAACAAACGGGTGCTGGTGTGACCGGTGTCGTACTCAATCGTCAAGGTCCATGGACCTATGGCTTACTCGCTTACCAATCCTGGGAAGTGGGTGGTAATCCCGCCTTCGGCACTCAAAACAATCTCTACGGTCAGCCGTTTGTTGCCTACACCAATAAACAGGCATGGACCTTCACGAGCAATATGGAAGCTCTTTATAACTACGACACACGCCGCACTTCTAATCCGCTCTATGCAGGAGTCTCAAAAGTGGTGGTGATTGATGGTTTGCCATTTTCATTTGGCGCTGGCCCAATGTATTACGTCAGTAATACACCCGGCGGCCCATCCGGATGGGGTGCGCGAGTGACAGTTACTCTCATCATCTTGAAGTAAGTGATCTAAATTCAACTAGCGCAATTATTTCTTCAGGTTTCTTATGATCAAACTATTTTCTGTTCTGGCAGTCAGCGCTCTATTAGTCGCTCCAATTTCGGTAGTGCATGCCAATCCACCCATGCCCGCGTTTTATGCCGATGTCATAAAAATGAAACCCGACGGCAAATTAGGGCAAGTCATCAAGCAAGAAAAGATTGATACCTCGATCAAAGGCGCACAGGCCTGGAGGATTGCATATATTTCATCGGATGTGGGTGGACGAACCACCATTTCAACTGGCTTGGTCGTTGCCCCGATTGCTACTTCTCCCAAAGAAGGTCGCCCTGTGTTGGCTTGGGCGCATGGCACGACCGGTACTGCGCAAAATTGTGGGCCCTCACAGGTAATCAACCCCGCAGCCCCGCTTAATCAGTATTTTTTGGTAGGCGGTAATTCATGGACGGACTATGGCATTCCCAACCTTGAGGAGTTCATTAAAGAGGGTTATGTGGTTGTGGCGACGGATTATCAAGGCTTGGGTGGCGGTGGTAAACATCAATACGCAGTGGCCGGTACGAATGGGCGTGATTTAATCAATTCCGCACGCGCTGCTATTTCCATGAAAGACACGGGCGCCGGTAAGCGCACTATTTTCTATGGCTGGTCTCAAGGTGGAGGCGCTACGATTGCAGCTGCAAGCCTGGGAGCTTATGTAAACCAGAAGGGAAGTGTGGCTGACGATTTACAGATGCTCGGTTTTGTTGCCATGGCGCCTGAGGATGCTGCGGTGATGCTCCCAAATGCCAACAAAGATCAAGCGACTGCTGATAAAGCCTTAAATGGACTCGTTCAGATTTTTTCAGATAATGTATTTAATTTCTCGCATTTTGCGATGACCATGTGGGGTACACAAGCGGCTTACCCCAATCTCAAACTTACTGATTTGTTTACCGATCAGGGTGCAAAAGTGATTGACCAAGTGCTGTCGAATAAGTGCATGCATGTGGTTGCTGATACCTTAAATTTCACCTTTGGTGCTCAGTTCAAAACACTCCTGCGCGATAAGCCAAGCAATTCAATCGCCTGGGCAAAAGCATTGATCGATGGTAGTGTCCCTTCGGTGAAGCCGATCGCACCTGTTGTGATTTACTGGGGAACAAAAGATACAGCGGTTCCTCCCATCATGCATGAGCTCTATCAAAAGCAGATGTGCGCCCTTGGTGGCAACATTGAGCGGATTCAATTACCAGGGCAACAAACCCATTTCTCAACTCCTGGAGTATCTGCTCCGATGTACTTGCAGTGGGTGAAAGACCGTATTGCGGGCAAGCCCTTGGCCAATGCCTGCCCCAAAAGCTAACGGATCGCTCATGATGTCATCGAAACCCTTGCTTATCATGGTGAGGGTTTAGTTTCTCAACTTACTTATTTATTTCTATTTCTATGCAACGTCGAATCTTTCTAAAAACATCTGCCTTGGCTGCACCCACAGTGATCGGCGCTTCGTATCTATCACCTGCCCATGCCCAGGGTTTGACTCAAAGAGCACAACAGATCTCAGAGAAGATCTTTGCAAATGACGGTCTATCGTTTCCTATTGCGATGACCCCAACGGTTTCGTCCCTCGCCAAAGGCCTCGACCGTACGCTGGTGTTAGGTGGTGGCGGGGAGTATTACATTGCGTGGTACTGCGGGTTATTTCACGGCTTGTTGGAAGCCGGTCTTGATATGGCCGGCTTGCCTCAAATGGTGGTGGGAACTTCGGCTGGTTCCTATATGGGTTCATCGCTATTATCAGGACACTTCAAACGCCTACGCACTGAGATGGATTTCTTTGGCGAGTTCCCCAAGATTTTTGCCAAGCTTGCACCAACGACCAACCCCAATGCGAGTCAGCTCAGAGCAATGGAAATTAATATGAGTGCGACCGATGGCAGTATTGAGACCCGCCAGGTAATCGGACGTGCCGCACTGGCAGCGGATAATCGCTTAAATGGTTCGCGAGTTGAAGCTCTCGCAGCATTGCTCACCGGCGATAGTAAGACCGATTGGCCGACTCCCAAAATGTTCACATCATCGATTGATTGCTATACCGGCGAACGCTTGATTGTTGGCCAAGCGAGTGCTCGAAAGAATAAGATTGCATTGGCTCATGCCGTAGCTGCGAGTAGTTCGCTCCCAGGAATCGTGGGACCCACCTTACTGGGTCAGCGCTATGGCATGGATGGTGGGATGTGCTCCAATCCAGCCCATGTTGATGCAGTGGCTGGATCAAAGCGTGCTCTGGTGATTACTCTCACCGATGGAGTAACTGGCCCCATTCTGACGAAGATTCCACATCCGATGGCACAAAACATCAAAGATATTGAGAGTGTGGGCACGAAAGTGAAGTGGATTGTGGCGGGAGCACCAGAAGGGATAAACCTAACGGATCCTCGTCAAATCCAACCTGCTCTGAAGGCAGGGTATGAGCGTGCCAAGAAGGAAGCGGCCCAAATTAAGGCCTTTTGGGCCTAAGATAATCAAAAAATGTACTTAAGAGTTGCCTAGTGGCCGAAGGGATTTTGCAGAGTCAGATGCCAGGTTAGCCAGCTTGACTGCCTCAGCTGCTGCTTCAGCCGCACGTTTTGTTGCTGAGGCTGCCTCAGCCGATGCCTGAAGTGATGAGGCCTCTGCCTGATGGGCAACGGCCGCAGCCGCTGCTGCTGCTGCCGAGGATGCCGCCGCCGCCGCTTGGATTGCCGCCTCTGCCGAAAACTTAGCAGCCTCGGCCGCCGCTTCAGCCGCAGCAATGACCGATTGACTAGCTGCCTCACGGGCTGCATTCGCACAGCGCTCGGTTGCTCCTTTGGCATGTTCGGCTGCTAAGCAAGCTTTTTTGGCAGCCTCAGCAGCACTGCTGGTTAGTTCTTTTAAAGAAGCGAGTGCTTTGGTATAGCGCTCATTGACAATCATGTAACCCTTACGTAGGTTAATGATCTCGGTCTCATGTGCCACTAATTTGGCATAAATCTTTTCAATATCGTCGTTCATTATTTCGCTACCAATCCTAAAAAGGGAAAATCAATTCAGCCATAAAGTAGCGGTAAAAATAATTGGGGCCTAAGAAGCCCGCTGACTTGCCATATCCTGCCTTAGTTCTGAAGAATACATCATTAGCCTGAATTGGGCTCGTGAGCGCTAATTCGTAGAGTTGCGTAGTGGTACTGGGACCTTGATCAATACTTTGTTGTCCTACGCCAGCAGTGCCATTGACCATCCAGCCTTGGATGCGTTTGCGCATCCCCAAGGCGACCATGGATTCGTTATAACTATCTGGATTGAAGTAGTTATTCGCGACACTGGTATTGGTATCGCGATACTGGCGGTAACGCAACTGGGCCGTAATACCGTAATCAGGAATTAGATCGTAAATGATTTTGGCGCGCAGGGTGGGGCGAGTATTGGTGTCTGAGAAGTAGAGATTACCCCCAAACAATACAATGCTCAGCCGCTCCATCACTTGCTGTTCAATACTAACTCCACCCATGGTGTAGTAAATGCCATTAATCAGAGAGTTCTGGGTTTCTACCCGATCCCGAAACACCATAATTTCCGCGCGCGTGGTGTCAGTCAGCATGGTGGAGTAATTACTGTCTGTCGTCAGTAATTTATAGCCACCCTCTAAGTTATAGCCAAGATTGAGGTTGTAACCGAGGCCGTTGCGTGGATTAATTTTCTTGGTTACTAAGGTGTATTGCTCAGCAGTGGAGTTCCAATTGCTTTGACTAAAGTAATTGTGTTGGTATTGCAGTCCAGTGTAGTTATCGGCGTTTTGATAGAGCGGGTAGACACTAGCCTTGTATTTATGAGTCAAGAAGCCCTCGCTATCAGACGATACATACACCTCTGGAATTGATATGGCATGTTTTGGCGCTAAAGCGGCCTCTTGCGCCCCCACATGCACTGTTAGGAGCAATAAGATGAATCCGCTGAGCAGTTTGATCATTTGGTGCCCCAGTGCTTACGAAGATTAAAAATCTCGCTGATGTAGCCCCAAACGCAGGCCGGTTGCAACACCATGCCATAGGCCAATACATAGAAGATGAACCCAAGATAATTTTTTCGGATATGAAGATTTTCTTGAACAAACATGGCCTTGCCACGGTTGTACATCACAATATTGAGCAGAAATGCCATAGGAATGAGGGCAATGGTCATTGGCCCCACGATCCAGTAGATACCGAAGCCAGCAAGGATTAATCCTGGGATAAAGCCAAAGGTGTAGGCTACGTCAATGATTGGGAAGAGGGTGTTCCACCAAATGTAAATCGTACTTTTCTGGGCTTTAAAAAGAATGGGCCAATTTTCTTTAAAGGACTCGATCAAGCCACGCGACCAACGCCGACGTTGGTTCACAAATTTCATTAAGGTATTTGGGCAGGTTGTGAACACGCAGGCATTCTCAGCATGACCTACGCGATAGCCTGCCAACAATATTTTCCAAGTCAGCACAATATCTTCGCCCACCTTATCGGGCCAGCCTCCAAGGGCCTCAACAGTCTTACGGTCATAGAGTGAAAAAGCACCTTGTGCAACCAAGGTTCCCTGAAATAACGACTGAACGCGCTTGACTGAAGCGATCCCCAAAAAGTAATCCCACTCCTGTGCTTTAGTTATCCAGTTCTCTCGGGAGTTCCGAATCAGGATTTCGCCGGCGACTGCGCGAGTGTTGGTCGGATCAGATAAATAGCGTCCCACGAGATGACGTAATGCATTTTTTAACAAGTAGGAGTCTGCATCAATTGTGATCACAATATCGGTCGTAACCTCTTTTAGCCCATGATTGAGTGCATTCGCTTTCCCCCCATTCTTTTGCAAATCAATCAACTGAAGCTGGGGATGATCAGGCATCAACTGACGCACGATCGTAGCCGTGCTATCTCGAGAGCCATCATTAATCACAATTACATGGACTGTATTGGGATAGTCCTCTTGAAAAATACTCCTTAGTGTCGTCGCAATGTCAGAAGCCTCGTTATAGGCTGCAATCAAAATCGTAATAGGCGGGTAATGTTGCCCACGCAAGATAGGCGGGCGCTTGTCAAGCAGCAAGGAGCTAATCACAAACGCATTCATGTAGCCCGGAATAATGGCAATAAATGAGATAAAGAAAATAGCGAGTGGCCAGCCAATAACTTGAGAAAGATCGCGGTACCACGGTAGTGATAACCAAATCGAGATTACCATCCAGATAAGTGCTGCCGTGAGGCAGATCACGTATTTGGCTTTAATTGTTTGATAAGCCATGAATTCAGGGTAACAGACTGATGTGGGTCTGGATATCAAAGCTTGACTGAATTACGCATGTATGGCGATTTTGATTGACTTATCCATCGAAACTCACGCTTTCAAGCGTATCATTGATCCTCAATCCTATGAATAGGTGGCTAAGTTTTGGAAAGCCTTAATGATCTGCAGAAGCAAAACTGGGCACTCCTCGCGCATGCGATGGCATCCTCTGCCTTAGTACGCTCGCACAACCAGGATGAGCTCATCGAAGGTGTTTGCAGTGCAATAGTCAATCAGCCACCTTATATATTGGCCTGGGTTGGTCTAGCGATGCATGATGATCTAAAAACTGTTCAGGTAATCGGTACGCATGGCGTAGCAGCAGATTACGCTAGAAATATCGATGTTAAATGGTCGCCTGATACATCAGCCGGTCATGGCCCAACGGGAGAATGCATTCAAACGAGTTCGCCCGTCCTGATTTCGGATTCTGAGAATGACCCGCGCTTTTTACCTTGGCGGGAGGACTCTAAATCATATGGTATTCGGTCGGTCATTGCCGTACCGATTAAGGACCACGAGCCCCAAGCAATTGGTGCACTTACGGTCTATGCCAATCTACCAAATGCGTTTGGTGAGATTGAGATCCAACTTTTTGAGAGTTTGGCTAAAGAAATCGGCTTTGGGCTAGCAGCCATCAAAAAGCAACGCGTGCTTGATGAAGAAATCATGAAGCGCGAACGATTAAATGCGCAATTAGTTGATTCCTTGAATGCAACGATTGAGGCTATGTCTAAAACGATGGAGTGGCGCGATCCTTATACAGCGGGGCATCAGAAAAAGGTCGCCTTGCTATCTCAAGCAATTGCAAGAAAATTAGGTTGGAGTGATAAGCAGATTAAGGGCCTATATCTTGCTGCATTAGTCCATGATATGGGAAAAATTGCGACACCCTCTGAGATACTAACCAAGCCATCCAAACTGAGTGATGCGGAAATGGCATTAATTCATGAGCATCCTCAAGCCGGGTATGACATCCTTAAAGATATTCCATTTATTTGGCCGATCGCGCAAGCTGTTTATCAGCACCATGAGCGTCTTGATGGGAGCGGCTACCCGAATGGATTATCTGGAGACGCCATCATTCCAGAAGCCAGAATCTTGGCCGTAGCCGATACGATTGAAGCGATGAGCTCCCATCGACCCTATCGACCCGGGTTGGGCTTAGAGCAGGCCTTAGAGCAAATCAAAGCAGATGCAGGAATTAGTTTGGATTCTCAGGTTGTCAATGCAGCCTGCACCATTTTGGATGATGCAACATTTCGTCAATTAATGATGGCGGATGATGAGTGAGTTCATTGTTATTAGTTTGTATGCTGTATCTCTGATTTTTCAAATCAGCGCATTCTATTTGTCTTATCAACTGCTTCGTCGCGCAGGCGTATATCGATTACCTTGTTTATTTTTAATGCTGGGTTTTCTTACGATTGCATTACGTCAAATGAATCTTTTAATCAATGCGATTGGGGACGACGATCCAAATCAACTTGATGCCTTAATTGCTTTAATGACTTCGGGCTTATTCGTACTAGGAATGTATTATCTTATTCGGGCTTTTTCCAGCATTGAAATTCAAAGTGACATTTTTGAGCATGATGCAAAGGTCGACAGGATGACCGGTGTATTTCGTCGTCAGGAAACTTTTAATCGCTTAGAACAAGAGATCAGTCGAAGTTTTCGTAATCGCCAACCACTGGCACTTATCATGATTGATATTGACCATTTCAAGTTTGTGAATGATCGTTATGGGCATTTAGTCGGAAATGTAGTGCTAAAAAATTTAGCTATATCCTGTCAGCAAGAATTACGAAATATTGATATTCTGGGACGAGTTGGGGGGGAGGAGTTCTTAGTTGTTTTGCCTAATACGCATGAGGATGCGGCTCTAGCGATTGCAGAGCGTCTACGTATTCAGATTGAGAATTGCGTTGTTGCGCAGATTGACAATGAGCCAATTCGAATTACGATTAGCTGCGGTATCACCATTTTTAAACCAGAGAGCGAGTTGGATTTAGTTCATCCTATCGTAGCAGACAAATATTTTCAGCAAGCGGATTTAGCAATGTATCAGGCTAAGCAGAGAGGGCGAAATCAATGCGTGGTTTGGACAGATTCCAAAATCACCTAGATTTAGGTAATGAGTAATTTTACTAATTTAAACTATTTCATATTGTTGTAAAAATATGTTCACATCAAACTGCGAAAGTAGTTCTAATAAATCATCACAGGAAGAACTAATGACCTTGCTTAGAAAAATACTCACCATTGTGCTAATGGGCTTTTCCTCTTTGACTTTTGCGAAAGGTAATGCTGACACCATTTTTTATGGCGGCCCGATTGTGACCGTCAACCAGAAAAATGACGAGGTTCAAGCATTGGCAGTTCAGGGTGGCAAGATTGTGGCGGTGGGTAATAAAGATGCGGTCATGAAAGATTGGCAATCTAAAACGACGCAGTTGGTGGATCTCAAGGGTCAAACTTTAATGCCCGGATTTGTCGAGCCCCACGTTCACATCATGATCACATCCGTATTTGAGGGCTTGGGACTTAACTTAAGTAATTTCACCTTACCCTATGACACCAAAGAGACCTTGATTGCCAAAATGAAGGCGCATCTGAAGAATATTCCGAAGGGCGGCTGGCTATTCGGCTTTGGTGTGGATCCATCGCGTACCTCACCCTTTATGGCGGAGCTCAATGCGGATGATCTTGATAGGGTATCGAAAGATGTGCCAATCTTTATCGTCAACCAATCTGGTCATATTGGCTATGTGAATCGTAAAGCTCTTGAGCTTGCTGGTGTGACTGAGAAGACCCCAAACCCAAAGGGTGGCGGTATTTATGTTAAAGATGCTAATGGCAAGCTGACTGGCAAGTTAGTGGAGCCGCCATCGTATTTACCATTTATGGCCAAAATGCCCAATCCCACCGAGGCAGAGTTGATGGGCGCTATTTTGGCAACGATGCGCAAAATGGCATCCGTTGGCGTCACCACCGCCTCAGAGATGAGCGTAGGCGGTAATTTTGGAGTTGATAAAGAAATCGCTATCTATAAAGGTCTTTTTGCTAAGAATCTCTCACCGATTCGGGTACGGGGTTACCTGTTTAGTGAGGCGATGCCACCTGGATATAAAGCTACTAAACCAAACGAGGGTGACGATCGCTTGCGATTTATTGGTATCAAATACATCTCGGATGGCTCAACTCAAGGCTTAACTGCTGCGCTTCGCGAGCCCTATACCTATCCCAAGGGAAGCTCTTGGAGTGGGGCACTCAATTACAAAGACGATGAGATTTATCAATCGATGAAGTCGTACTTTGATCAAGGTTGGCAGATTTCCACCCACTCCAATGGCGATAAGGCGATTGATCAGACCCTCAAAAGCTATACCAAGCTTTTAGCCAGCAATCCTAAGCCGCAAGAGCGACGTCTACGTATTGAGCACTTTACGGTGAACCATCCTGAACAGGTCAAGCAAACCGTGAAATTAGGCGTGATTCCGAGCTTTACCATTGGCCACGTCGATTATTGGGGGTCGGCTTTTCATAACCACATCATCGGTGAGAAGCGTGCCAACCGCATTGATCCCGCTGCGGAGATCAAGCGTGCTGGTGGCAAGTTCACCCTGCATAGCGATACCCCAGTCTCTAACGTTGGTCCACTCAACTACATTACCGAGTCGGTCACCCGGATGTGGCAGTTACCGCCAACTAAGGTTTTGGGCCCAGACCAGACAATCTCAGTCGATGATGCCATTCGGGCAGTTACGATTGATGCTGCTTATCAGATCTTTGCCGATCAATTGGTTGGTAGCTTAGAAGTTGGTAAGCAAGCTGATTTGGTAATTCTGGAAAAGAACCCCCGTAAGACTAAGCCTGAAGAGATCCGCAATATTAAGGTCAAGTCGACCTGGATCGATGGTAAACAGGTCAGTTTGAAGTAATCACTTAAGGATCTAGTTCATGAAGAAAGCTGCATTCACTTTACTCATGCTTGCAGTGCTTGGTACGGCCTACGCTCAAGAGTCAAGAACCGATCGAGAGATTGATGAGCGTTTTGCAGCTACCGATAAAAATAAGGATGGTAAGCTCACCTTAGAGGAAGCAAAAGCCGGCATGCCAAGAGTTGCAGCAAACTTTCAGCGCATTGATACCCAGAAGAAGGGGTATGTAACTGCTGCTGAAATCAAAGCAATGGCTGATCGATAATTCATTAGGGGTGTAATCAAGCCTCTATTTAATTACTCAGTTCAACCGGCTTGCCAATGGGAGGCGCTCTTCCCAGCACCCCTACAATATCGACTTTCCGTAAGGTCTTGAAAGTCCAATATGTCAGCGCCCGATGAACTATCCAAAAACACCTTAGGTAGCTCTGAGTCCATCATTATGGGGGTCGCGGGAACGGCTCCCGCTTTTAGTGTGGCGGTGACCACTGCGGCAATTGTTTCATCGGTTGGTGAACTTTCTGTAGGCAGCGTTCTTTTTTGCGGTCTCATCATGTTTGGCATTGTTCTCGCATTCATGAACTTGAGCAAAATTACGGCCAATGCGGGTGCTGCTTATGCATGGGTAGGCCACGTATTTGGACCCAATTGGGGATTTTTTACCGGCTGGGGCCTACTGGTAGCCTCAGTATGCTTTATGGTGTCGGCAACGATTCCAGCCGCTAGCTCCACTTTGTTATTGATTGCTCCAAGTTATGTTGAGAATACCCACGCCATTGCTGCTGTTGCAGCAATTTGGTTAACGCTAATTACGCTTCTAGTAGCGAGGGGGATCAAACATTCTAGCTATGTGCAAATTAGCTTCACAATCATTGAAGCAACTATTTTGATTGCCATTATTGTTGGAGCATTTATTCAATATTGGGGTACCCCAGTTCGCATCCCCTCTCTCCAATGGATTTCACCGTTGTCCTTTTCTCCGGGACTATTTGCGACTGGTGCATTGATCGCAATTTTCTTTTTCTGGGGCTGGGATGTCACCATGAACTTGAGCGAGGAGAGTAAATCAAGTCAGGGACATGCATCCAGTGCAGCGAGTACCGGTGCCTTTTGGTCAGTGATTAACATGATTCTATTTTTCTCGATCATGATGGTAGTAGTCTTGATTGTTCTGACCGATGATGAAATCTCAAGTGCCAATACCAACGTTTTATTTGCGGTTGCAACTAAACTATTTCCAGAGCCATGGAATTATCTTGCTGTCTTTTGTACGATTTTGAGTACAGTCGGAACCATTGAAACCCAAATTCTGCAATTTAGTCGGAGCTTATTCTCGATGTCTCGTGATGGCATGATGCATCCATCCTATTCAAAAATTCATCCAGAGTGGCAAACGCCGTGGGTTGCAACTTTAGCAATCTGGGTCTTAGGACTTTTATTATTATTTACCTCATCGTACATGCCAACTGTGAAATCGATTCTTTCGAGCTCCATTATGGCGATTGGTTTTCAAATTTGTTTCTATATGAGTCTTGCAGGATTTGCGTGTGCTTGGTACTACCGCTCTCAATTAGTCAATGGGCCAAAGCATGCGATTAGCTATGTCATTTGGCCATTTCTATCAGCATTATTTATGGTCTTTATTGCGATCTACAGCGCCCAAACCTTTGATTTTCTGACAAATGTGATTGGCCTCGGCGGCCTAGTTCTTGGTTTTATCCCCCTGTACCTAAACCGAATTCGTCATCGACGACGCTCAGTATCAAACTAAAAATACTCTTCAGTCGTTTGATGCCGATGGTCTCGGGTCTCTCCGATTAGATCCCAACCCAATTTTTACTTCGGTGCTATCGTTATTACTCAGTCTATGAGAGTGATTTGTCATGAGTTACCAGCTCGTTTGGTTTAAGCGTGATCTACGTTGGGAGGATCATGCCGCCTTAGCTCATGCTGCAAAGCGCGGACCGATACGCTGTATTTATATTATTGAGCCAAGCCTCTGGCGGCAACCGGATATGGCCCTTGCCCATTTTAGGTTTATTACCGAGTCCTTAATTGATCTCGACGCACAACTTAGAACGCAGGGCGGTGGTCTTGAGGTGTTTACCGGTGAGGCACTCGAGATTCTCGAGCGCTTATGGCAAACCCATCCATTCGCTGGACTATATTCGCATGAGGAGACCGGCAATCAATGGACGTATGACCGCGATCGACGTGTAGGGCGTTGGTGCCGCGATCATCGCATTCCGTGGCGTGAGTATCCACAATTTGGAGTGGTACGATGCCTGAAGAATCGTAATGCCTGGCAGTCGGCTTGGGAACGTCATATGGCTAGTCCGTCAGAAATGCATCCGCCACTCGTATTCTGGAATCGCTCCATACCTCCGTTGCCAGTAATCAACCCTCCAGCGCATCTTCAGCACGATCCACCACAGCGTCAGCGAGGAGGGCGTAGTCTTGCACTTCAGACCTTGAATGATTTTTTGACCGATCGCAGTCAACGTTATCGAGGTGGCATCTCATCGCCCTTAACGTCCCCGCAAGCATGTTCCCGAATCTCGACCTATCTTGCCTATGGTTGCCTGAGTATGCGGGAGGTGGTGAGTCGCACACGCGCACAAATTGCGAAAGAGGGGATTCCGGTAAGGCAAAAGGCGGGTTTACGGGCATTTCTGAGCCGTTTGTATTGGCACTGCCATTTCATTCAAAAGCTTGAGAGCGAACCCGAGATTGAGTGGCGTAATATGCATCGCGGCTACGACGGCTTGCGTGAGAATGACTTCAATTACGAATACTTCGAGGTATTGAAGGCGGCACGGACCGGCTGGCCCATGGTAGATGCGTGTGTGGTGATGCTGCGCGAGACCGGTTGGCTGAACTTTCGCATGCGTGCGATGCTGGTCTCAGTTGCTGCTTACCCGCTATGGCTGCATTGGCGCCCCGTAGGCGAATGGTTGGCTACCCAGTTTTTGGATTACGAACCAGGGATTCATTGGAGCCAACTGCAAATGCAATCCGGTACCACCGGAATCAACACCACCCGAGTCTATAACCCGATCAAGCAAGCGATGGATCATGATCCCACCGGCGAGTTTGTGCGCACCTGGTTACCAGTAATGCGCAAAGTACCTGACACCTACCTATTTGAGCCATGGAACATGCCCCAAGAACTGCAAGAGCAACTTGGCACTCGGGTAGGGCTTGAGATTCCATTACCAATAGTGGATTTGGCAATTGCTACTAAAGAGGCTAAATCACGCTTGTATGGGCGCCGCCAGCTTGCTGAAGTCCGAATCGCCAAACAGGCTGTTTTGGAAAAGCACGGCTCTCGTAAGACGATGCATCGCACCAAGACAAAGGCCTCCCCAGATAGGGCACAACTGGGCTTTGACTTTTAACGAGCACCGCAAAATAGCATGGCTATGAGTGAGGGTGATGAACCCTCTGCATAAATAAGTGGATTTTGATATGCTCAATTCATCTCTTTGAAAGCCACCCATGAAATCTATCCCAATTCTCACCATCGTATTGAGTAGCATGTTGCTAATATCATCTGGCCCATCCTTGGCTTCGGCTAGTAGCGACCCCATTGCTAAAAATTGCATTAATCAGCAATTGCGCAATCATCAAAACATGAAAAACAAAAGTCTTGAGGCGAGTGACTTTAATAATTACTGCACGTGTGTGGCACGCGTGGTACGTAATTTGGCCAATGATCAACAATTAAGTGAGCTCAATGCACTAACCAATCAAGCCAAGCCGGAGTGGCTCAAAGCGATTGAGCGCAATGCTCAAAAACAGTGCATGGTGGATCCTAACGCTAAGCTACAGTCGACCTAAAGTAACTGATCGTGGGGTGTTCAATCTATTGGTTTAGAGCAGATCTGCGTCTTCTTGATAACCCCCAATTTGTAAACGCCTGCCAGAACTCCCAGCGCCTCTTACCCGTTTTTGTACTTCCCCCGCAAGAGCAAACACCGTGGGGGTTTGATCGGATCAGTCAAGAGCGCTCTGCATGGCTGCACCAGAACCTTCGTGACTTAAGAAACTCACTAGAAGAGAGGGGTTCAACCCTATTCGTTCTGGAGGGTGAGCCAACCAATGTCTTGCCAGCACTTTGCGCACAGGTGGGCGCCAACACCATTTATTGCGAGGCGATTGCCGCTCCCGAAGAGCAATCGGATATTTTGGAGCTCCAGAAAGCAGGACTAACCATCTACACCCTGTGGCAATCGACGATGCTCGATCCTCAAACTCTGGGTATGGATATTAGCGATTTACCGAATGTCTTTACCAACTTCCGACAGTGGGTTGAAAAACGTCGCCTCAAGTTTGCCGCGCCAGTAACTATGCCTAAAGTAATTCCGCCATTGCCATCTGACCTGTCGCAACAGAAGCTTATCAAGGAGAGCACCGTCCCACTCTTTGTGAATGGCGGTGAGTCCTTTGCCCTTAGGCATCTCGAGCAATACTGTGAGCGACGCTTGCCCGATACCTATAAAGAGACGCGGAATGCCCTAAGTCAATTTGATACATCCAGTAAGCTCTCACCCTGGTTAGCGGTCGGATCAATCTCCGCACGTACGCTTGCAAAGCGGATTCATAGTTATGAGGGGCAGCATGGGGCCAATGATGGGACCTATTGGCTCTGGTTTGAGCTTCTCTGGCGCGATTACTTTCGCTTTCTGATGCTCAAATACGGCAAGCGCTTGTTTAGGCCTCGGGGATTGAGTCAGCGTACACCAAACACCTTTGATTCCGAACGCTTTACCCAATGGTCAACTGGTACGACAGGAGTTGATTTGATCGATGCGGGGATGCGAGAGTTAGCTTCAACCGGTTTTCTATCGAATCGCATGCGCCAAATTGTGGCGAGTCACTGGGTCTATGCCATGAACGGCAACTGGCAGGTGGGGGCAGCTTGGTTTGAGTCCTGCTTAATTGACTATGATGTATATAGCAATCAGGGCAATTGGTTGTATGTGGCAGGTCATGGCACCGATCCACGGGGTGGCAGAGCCTTTAATATCGACAAACAAATAGCACAATATGATGCAGATGGTTCTTATCGAAAACGCTGGTTGGATTAAATGACTTCTACAAAAAAACGGGTTGCCATTATCGGTGCGGGTATTGCCGGACTATCCTGCGCCCAAGACCTAGAAGCCCATGGGTTTGCAGTGACCCTCTTTGATAAGAGCAAAGGGGTAGGCGGTCGTATGAGCCATCGCTATTTTGGCGATTGGGAAGCTGATCATGGCGCCCAGTACTTCACGGCGCGCGATCCACTATTCCAGAGTGAAGTCGCTCAGTGGGTACAAGCCGAAGCTGCCAAACCATGGTCAGGTCGGATCGTGACCTTCAATCAGGGCAATATCATCGATAAACCATCGGATGCAACGCGTTATGTTGGTATTCCAGCGATGACCGCGCCAGCTAAATACCTAGCGAACCGTTTACAGGTTCTAACGCAACATACGGTGGTGGATGTGCATCGCATCAATGATCTCTGGAAAATCACCACCAAAGAACACGGCCAACTCCCTGAGGCGTTTGAGTACCTTGTGCTGGCGATTCCGTCGGTGCAGGCTGAGCGCTTAATTGGTAAATACTCAGCCACCTTAAAAGCGATTTGTCAGGAAGTGGTGATGCTGCCCTGTTGGACCCTTCTGGCTTACCTGAAAGAGCCCCTCGATTTGGCATTCGATGGTGCGTTTGTGGAAGGCAGCGTGTTTTCCTGGTTGGCCCACGATAACTCCAAGCCGAATCGTCCTGTTTATGAGACCTGGGTTGCACAAGCGAGTCATGCATGGTCTGCAGCGCACGTGGATGACACTCAGTTTGAGATTGAACCTATTTTGATTCAAGGATTTCGGGAGCTCACTGGAGTGGAGCCTGATTTACACCAAAGCCATTTGTGGCGCTATGCCAAACTCGAGCAACCCAATGCACGAGAGTTTGCCCTTGATCCATCCATTGCGGTGGGGATGTGTGGCGATTGGTTGAAGAACTCTACCGTGGAAGGTGCTTGGTTGAGTGGCTATCGCCTGGCAGAGCAACTAAAGCAAGCTGCTCTTGCTACCACGGAATGATTTCACCGCTGTAGGACTGAAACGTTCCAGAGTCCGCGGTATTTACTTTCAATAGAATAGTTAGGATTTCATTCGCGGCTTGCTGTGGGTCACGGCCAATTTCTTCACCCCGAAAGGGTTTAGATAAATTGGAGTTGACTGTACCTGGATGGATGGCAATTAAAGCAACTTTAGGCATGGTGCGTTTCAGTTCGATCGCAGCGGTTTTAATCAGCATATTAAGAGCCGCTTTAGAAGATCGATAGCTATACCAACCCCCCAACCGGTTATCACTAATGCTACCCACCTTGGCTGATAGGGTGGCATAAATACCACCCGCAGGATTTAAAAGCCTCGTGAACTGGCTAATGGTCAGTGCAGGTCCAATTGCATTCACTAAAAACTGCTCTTGGAGTTGTGTGGCTCGGAGATCCGCTAAGCGCTTTTCGGGGGAGACGTTCTCATTGTGCAAAACCCCGATGGTATTAATAATCAGATCAAAGGGCCGGTGGGCTGCCAGTGCTTCGGCTGCTGTGGCGATCGTGCTTGGGTCAGCGTAATCAATGGATGGCACAGACCCACGATGGATCCCCATCACCTCAGCGCAGTTGGAATGCATTTGGAGGGCAGAGACTAGGGCGGAGCCAATGGTCCCCGATGAGCCAATCACAAGGGCCCGAAACGGTTTCTGGAGTAGGGTCATGCGAAGTGACTGTACCTGATTTTGTAAATTCGTGTTTAATCCATTAGATGAGCACACTTGATCCAACTGAGTTATCGCGTATTGTTGAAATGGCGTGGGAAGACCGTACGCCCTTTGAAGCAATCCATGCTCAGTTTCAGTTGACTGAACCTGAAGTCAAAGCCCTTATGCGTAGTGTCCTAAAACCGAATTCCTATCGCCTATGGCGCGCGCGAGTTACAGGACGACAAACCAAGCATCGGCAATTGCGGGATCCCGATGTGCAGCGTGCGTACTGCCCAACCCAATATAAACACAAATAAATCAATGAACCCCAATCTCAGTCTTTATCTTGTATCTGCCATGATCGGCATCATGGTGTTCTTCACCATCGCTGTGGCGCCGACGGTATTTAAGGTCCTGCCTCAAGAGTGGGCAAGTAAATACGTACGTAATTTCTTTCCAAAGTACTACGCCTTCTTAGGAGCGGTCTCGATCATTGCCTCCTTCCTAGCGACGGACACTTTGAGTATGGGGTTGTTGGTGGGATGCGCTGCCTTATTTTTTATCTCCCTATGGGTTCTCACTCCGGCGATTAACCGCGCATCAGACCAAGGGAATAAGAAAACGTTTGGGATCCTGCACGGCTTGAGTGTGGTGGTCAACTTCATCCAGCTCGGGATCTTTATTTATCTAGTTTGGTGACACGACAGATAATTCCCCTAAAAATAGTCAACCAATTTGTTTTCAGCACATTTAAGAAATTCCTGATAGCGTAGCTCTATTGTTATAAGGAGTACTAGGTATGAAACGTATTTTTCTTTTCCTCATTACCAACATTGCCATCATGTTGGTGATCACGATCATCATCAATATCTTTGGCTTGGGCCAGGTCTTGGATGAGCAGGGTGTTGGCCTCGATCTAACCTCTTTACTGATGCTCTCAGCGGTTGTCGGTATGACTGGCTCCTTTATCTCGCTTGCCCTATCTAAATCCATGGCCAAGCATTCCACAGGTGCCTATGTCATTGAGCAACCCCGCAATGAACAGGAGCAGTGGCTTGTGAATACGGTAGCTCGTCAGGCGCAAGAGGCTGGTATTGGGATGCCCGAAGTGGCAATCTATGACTCGCCCGATATTAATGCCTTTGCAACCGGGATGATGCGTGACAGCTCCTTGGTGGCGGTGAGCACGGGCTTGTTGCATGGCATGACCCGTGATGAGGCCGAGGCGGTATTGGCTCATGAAGTAAGTCACGTCGCAAATGGCGATATGGTGACCTTGGCACTCATTCAAGGCGTCATTAACACCTTTGTCTTCTTCCTCTCGCGCGTGATCGGTCATATTATTGATCGTGCTGTCTTTAAGACCGAGCGTGGTCATGGTCCTGCCTATTGGATTACCACCGTTGTTGCGCAGTTGGTCTTGGGTATCTTGGCAAGCGCCATCGTGATGTGGTTTAGTCGTCAAAGGGAGTACCGTGCCGATGCCGGCGCAGCCTATCTAGAAGGTAAGCAAAAGATGATTCGGGCGCTAGAACGACTTCAAAAGTCGATCAATGAACCGCATTTACCTGAGCAGTTAGAAGCGTTTGGTATTTCAGGGGGTATGGGCACGGGTCTCAAGCGCCTGTTTATGAGCCATCCACCATTGGACGAGCGCATCGCTGCCTTGCGCAATATGGCTGATTAGAGTTCTCTTCAGTTTGTGCTGATTAATTTCATTT